>CAIUYS010000201.1 GCA_903903365.1 uncultured Methylococcaceae bacterium | reverse complement strand
CTACTTCGTTAAAAAATGGGAGCAACCATGAGCTTAAACCCTGCCTATCAACCAATAAGTGAACAAGACTATCTGCAAGGCGAATTGCTTGCAGAAACCAAGCATGAATATATTGATGGTCAAGTTCATGCAATGGCTGGAGGCAGCGAAAATCATAATTTGCTGTCAGTTAATATAGCGACTGAATTAAAGACTCGATTGAAAGGTACGCCTTGTAGAACCTTTATAGCGGATATGAAAGTTAAAGTGGGAGCCAACTTTTTTTATCCCGATGTGATGGTGGTTTGCCAGGAAGATAATCAAAGCGAGTATTACAAAACAGCGCCTGTTATTATTGTTGAGGTTTTATCTAAATCGACCCGGCGCTTTGATCAGACTGACAAACGCTTGCGTT
Source organism: uncultured Methylococcaceae bacterium (assembly GCA_903903365.1). Taxonomy (GTDB): domain Bacteria; phylum Pseudomonadota; class Gammaproteobacteria; order Methylococcales; family Methylomonadaceae; genus Methylobacter_C. Next base: position 12,480 of record CAIUYS010000201.1, on the reverse strand, counting down.
GTCAAAGAATCCCTAGCTTGGAAGAATATGTTTTAATCGAACAGGATAAGGGAGAGATTCAGGTTTTTAGCAAGAAAGACCAGTGGCAATCCTTTTATTATTATCTCGGTGACGACATTACTTTTTCTTCATTAGGGATTACGGTGCGAGTTGAAGATATTTACTATCAAGTCAACAATGAAGATGTGCTGGATTTTTTGCGGGAAAAAAGTGTTTAGTGCATTTTATATGGCTCACGTAACGATGGATAAATAGTGTGCCCAGCGCACCCCACCACTAAATGAATAATAAATGAGAATTTTAGGGATAGACCCCGGTTCAAGATTAACCGGATACGGAATTATAGAAGAATCACCACGAGGCTATAAATACATAGCCAGCGGCAGTATTCGGATTAAAGCGGATTATTTTCCGGATCGGCTTAAACAAATATTTGACGGAATTTTGGAAATTGTCGATAACTATCAGCCGGAGCAGATGGCCATAGAACAAGTCTTTATGCATAAAAATGCGGATTCTGCGCTTAAACTGGGTCAGGCGCGTGGTGCTGCCATTTGTGCGGTGCAAACCAAAGTGATACCGGTATTTGAATATGCGGCGAGGCAAGTCAAACAAGCGGTGGTAGGGAAGGGCGCAGCCGATAAAATTCAGGTTCAACACATGGTAAAAATGCTGCTAAATGTTCAAGGCGAATTATCGTTGGATGCCAGTGATGCCTTAGGGATTGCCATTTGTCATGCCAATTATCAGCAAACTGCCATCATGTTGGGCAAGCAAGGGGTATCGAGATGATCGGTTTTTTACGCGGAATATTGGTTCATAAAGCGCCGCCTTTTTTAGTGCTGGATGTGCAGGGTGTCGGTTATGAAGTGGAAGCGCCGATGACAACGTTTTATGACCTGCCTGCCATCAACGAAGAAATAAAATTACATACCCACCTGGTTGTTCGGGAAGATGCCCATATCTTGTTTGGCTTTTCTGCGGAAGCTGAGCGTACTTTATTTAGAGCGTTGATTAAGGTTAATGGCGTCGGCCCCAAGTTGGCGTTAACTATTTTATCCGGTCAGAGTGCGGAAGAATTTCATCGCTGTATTCAGGATAATGATACGCAAGCGCTGGTGCGTTTACCGGGTGTCGGCAAAAAAACGGCTGAACGCCTGGTTATTGAGATGCGTGACCGATTACCGGATTTGGCTGATTCAGCCGCAACGAGTACCAGCAAAACGGGGGCTGCGACACCTGCGATAGGCAATCCAAAGCAGGAGGCGGTCAGTGCCTTGTGTTCCTTGGGCTACAAGCCTTTGGATGCTAGCAAAATGGTGCAAAATATCAGTGCCGAAGGTAAAAGTTGTGAAGATATTATCAGGCTGGCATTACAAGGCGCAGTCAGATGATTGAAAGTGATCGACTGATAACCGCTCGCGGTAATACCGATGAAGAACGGCAAGACCGCGCCATTCGTCCAAAGCGGCTGGCGGACTATATTGGGCAGAAAGAATTGCGTGCGCAAATGGAGATTTTCATCCAGGCGGCAACCGCTCGCCAAGAGGCTTTGGATCATGTATTGATTTTTGGCCCGCCAGGATTAGGTAAAACAACACTAGCCAATATCATTGCAGCGGAAATGTGTGTTAAAATTCGCCAGACTTCAGGACCTGTGCTGGATAAAGCAGGTGATCTTGCAGCCTTGTTGACTAATCTTGAACCGCATGACGTATTATTTATTGATGAAATACATCGCTTAAGCCCTGCGGTTGAAGAAATTTTATATCCGGCTATGGAAGATTATCAACTGGATCTTATGATTGGTGAAGGGCCTGCCGCCCGTTCAATCAAGCTGGACTTGCCACCCTTTACGCTAGTCGGTGCTACAACCCGCGCCGGTTTGCTGACGTCTCCGTTGCGTGATCGCTTTGGCATTGTGCAGCGCTTGGAGTTTTACACGGTTGATGAACTAGCCAGTATTGCCATTCGTTCGGCTAAAGTCTTGGGGATTGCCATGGAGCAGAAAGGTGCGTATGAAATTGCCCGCCGTTCTCGAGGTACGCCCCGAATTGCCAACCGATTGCTGCGACGGGTGCGGGATTATGCTGAAGTAAAAGGCAATGGCAACATTACGGAAGAAGTCTCCATTCAGGCTCTGGACATGTTAAGAGTGGATAGTAACGGCTTTGATGCGCTGGATCGAAAGTTGCTGATGACCATGATTGAGAATTTTGACGGTGGCCCGGTGGGTCTTGACACCTTGGCGGCGGCAATCAGTGAAGAACGTGGCACCATTGAAGACGTATTGGAGCCGTATTTGTTGCAACAAGGTTTTATTATGCGCACACCCCGTGGACGAGTTGTTACCCGGAATGCGTACCTGCATTTTGGCTTGCCGCTACCGAAACAAATAGGGGCATCCGAGGATTTGTTTGACTAATGCAGGGTGTGTCATGCACCTTTACCGCGTAAGTTACGCAAGCTGATCTTCGTGCTTTAACCATCAAACCATGAAAATTAAAAAATTTATCTGGCCGGTGCGTGTTTATTATGAAGACACGGATGCCGGTGGCGTGGTGTTTTACGCCAACTATCTCAAGTTTTTTGAACGGGCAAGAACAGAAATGCTCAGGGCGATGGGTTATGAGCAGGATGAGCTTATGGTCAGTGCCGGCATTATTTTTGTCGTGCGCTCAGTGCAAGTTGATTATCTTCGCTCTGCCCGATTTAATGAATTAATCCAAGTCAGTGCCGAGGTGGTTCTCGTTAAAAAAGCCAGTCTTACTTTTGAACAACTAATTACACGGGGTGATGACGTTTTATGTAAAAGCATAATTCGCATTGCCTGTTTGGACGTTAATACCCTGCGTCCTAAAGCGATTCCTGAAAACTTACTAGAGCTGTTAAAGAATGAACACTGATTTATCCATTTTCCATTTAATCAAAGAAGCCAGTTTTGTTGTTCAATTTGTCATGATGCTGTTGTTGATAGCATCCGTGTCATCATGGACTTTTATCTTTTCCAAACGCAAAGAACTTAACCGGGCGATTGAAATTACGGATGAGTTTGAGGAGCAGTTTTGGTCGGGTGTTGCCTTGGCCGATCTTTATAGAAAATTGGCGGCGAAGGATTTTGAGCCGGAAGGGATAGAAAAGATATTTCTGGCCGGTTATAAAGAGTTTTCGCGGATGCGACAAACCGGTAATGTTGAGCCCGCCGTGCAAGTAGAAAGTGCGCAGCGTGTAATGCGTATCGAATTGTCACGGGAATTGGAGCGCTTGGATGAACATTTAGCCTTTCTGGCCACTGTCGGCTCTACCAGTCCTTATGTCGGTTTGTTTGGTACGGTATGGGGGATTATGAATTCTTTTATGTCGCTGGGTAATGTTAAGCAGGCGACACTGGCGCAAGTTGCTCCAGGTATTGCGGAAGCATTGATTGCAACCGCTATTGGTTTGTTTGCGGCAATACCCGCTGTTGTCGCTTATAACCGTTTTTCTACTCGATTGGACAGGCTAACAGGTCGCTATGAATTGTTCGTTGAGGAGTTTGTGGTCTTGTTGCAAAGACAGGCGCATAGCAAATGAGCAGGAAACACGGGCGTAGAAAACCAATGGCGGAAATCAATGTAGTACCCTACATTGACGTAACCTTGGTATTGTTGATTATTTTTATGATTACCACGCCGATGCTGCAAACAGGCGTGGAAGTTGATCTTCCGCAGGCTGAATCAAAAACGGTAGAGTCGGAAGGTGATGGTAATAACCCACCGATTGTCATTTCCATTAAAGAGCAGGGTCAATATTACATCAAGGCTGACACCGAGAACGATGAACCCATATTGCCTGAAGAAATAAACGCACGGGTAGCGGCCATATTGATTAATAAGCCAAAAACACAAGTGCTGATTAATGCGGATAAAGGCGTGTCTTATGGTACGGTGGTTACAGTCATGGCAGCGCTTAAAAATGCCGGTGTGCCTACTGTGGGGTTAATGACCAAGCCGGAAGAACAATAGATTTAAATGGATAAGCAAAAAAGATTTACACGGCCCTTTTTACTGGCCTTAGCCTTACACCTTACACTTTTGGGTCTATTTTCGTTAAGTGCTTTATACAAGCCGGAGGTAAAAGAGGAGCCTAAAGCACCGGCCCCGGAAATTATCCATGCGACAATGATTGATACAGCTAGTTTGCAGGTAGAAGCAGAGGCTATAAAAAAAGTTGAATCCGCAAAAAAGCAAGAAACAAAAGAACAGCTTGATGCTGCACAAGCCAAAGAAAAAGCTGACGTAGAAACAAAACAGGCTGAGCTTGAAAAAGCCAACGCCGAAGCAGTCGACCTAGCCAAGGCAGAAGCCGCCAAACAGGCCAAAGCCGAAGCCGCCAAACAGGCGAAAGCTGAAGCAGCCGAACTAGCCAAAGCGGAAGCCGCCAAACAGGCGAAAGCTGAAGCAGCCGAACTAGCCAAAGCGGAAGCCGCCAAACAGGCCAAAGCTGAAGCAGCCGATCAAGCCAAAGCGGAAGCTGCCAAACAGGCGAAAGCCGAAGCAGCCGAGCAAGCCAAAGCGGAAGCCGCCAAGCAAGCCAAAGCGGAAGCTGCCAAACAGGCGAAAGCCGAAGCAGCCGAGCAAGTCAAAGCGGAAGCCGCCAAGCAGGCGAAAGCGGAAGCTGCCAAACAGGAAGCCGCCAAGCAGGCGAAAGCTGAAGCAGCCGAGCAAGCCAAGGCAGAAGCCGCCAAACAGGCGAAAGCCGAAGCAGCCGAGCAAGCCAAAGCGGAAGCCGCCAAGCAGGCGAAAGCTGAAGCAGCCGAGCAAGCCAAGGCAGAAGCCGCCAAAAAGGCGAAAGCCGAAGCGGCCGACCTAGCAAAAGCAGAAGCCGCCAAACAGGCGAAAGCCGAAGCGGCCAATCAAGCCAAAGCGGAAGCCGCCAAGCAGGCGAAAGCCGAAGCAGCCGAGCAAGCCAAGGCAGAAGCAGCCAAGCAGGCGAAAGCCGAAGCGGCCAATCAAGCCAAAGCGGAAGCCGCCAAGCAGGCGAAAGCTGAAGCAGCCGAGCAAGCCAAGGCAGAAGCAGCCAAGCAGGCGAAAGCAGAAGCGGCTGCACAGGCCAAGTCAGATGCAGCAGCACAAGCCAGGTCAGAAGCGGCTGCACAAGCGAAAGCTGAAGCTGCTGCACAAGCGAGGTCAGAGGCGGCCGCGCAAGCTAAAGCTGAAGCGGCTAAACAGGCGAAAGCCGAAGCGGCTGCACAGGCCAGATCAGAAGCTGCGGCACAAGCAAAAGCTGAAGCAGCCGCTCAAGCTAAGGCCGAAGCGGCAGCACAAGCCAGGTCAGAAGCGGCCGCACAAGCAAAAGCTGAAGCAGCTAAACAGGCCAAAGCCGAAGCGGCAGCAGCTCAAGCCCAAGCCAAGGCCGAAGCGGCCGCACAAGCAAAAGCCGAAGCGGCTAAACAGGCGAAAGCCGAAGCCGTAGCAGCCCAAGCCAAAGCCGAAGCGGCTGCCCAAGCCAAAGCTGAGGCGGCTGCACAAGCTAAAGCCGAAGCAGCAGCACAAGCCAAAGCTGCGGAGGTCGCAGCACAAGCTAAAGCCGAAGCGGCTGCACAAGCTAAAGCTGCGGAGGCAGCAGCGCAAGCCAAGGCAGAGGCGGCTCAAGCAGCCCAAGCAAAAATAGCGGCTCAAGCGAGCGAAGCTGCACAGGCAAAAATTGCCATCCAACAAAAAGTAAATCGAAGCTGGATTCGTCCTGTATCGGCTACAGAAGGTTTAAAGTGTACAATCCGGGTCAAATTAATGTCTGATGGTACCGTGATAGATGCTGAAGTTGTTTCCAGTAGTGGTGATGAGATTTTTGACCGATCGGCAGAAAACGCTGTTAACAAAGCATCGCCATTACCGGTACCTAAAGATAAAGATCTATTTGCCAGAGAATTTAGATCGTTTCAGTTTTTGTTTAATCCGAAATAATAAATAGTTACGATGACTATGTGTTGTTTAATATAAGGTAGAAGATTTGGTTATTTTCCCTGGTGATTGCAAGTGTCCAGATGCCAATGCAAAATACAAGCTCCCTCTCCTGCTGGAGAGGGTGAGGAGATATGTTTTTAGCGTGTTACCAAGTGATCGTGTGTGATAATTAAATCGTTTTTTTTGTGTGCGGACGTAGAGGTGAATGTGAATTTTTTTAGAAGAATTTTATTAGTGATGCTATTGGCTCTTAATGTGCCAATGGCTCATGCAGCGCTGACCATTGAAATTACTGAAGGTATTGAAAGTGCGGTGCCTGTTGCTGTGGTTCCTTTTGCCTCACAGAGTGCTCCGGTTAATATTAGTGCTGTTGTCAATGCCGATCTGGAACGCAGCGGTTATTTTAAAATGATGGCCGAACAAAGTATGCCAGGCAGACCGAGCACGGCAGCGGCGGTTAATTTTAAAGACTGGCAGGCGTTGGGGCAAAATTACATGGTAATAGGGCAGGTTGTTGATGCAGGCGGCGGCCAGTATAGCGTTCAATTTCAGTTGCTTGATGTCTATAAAGGCGGGCAGTTATTAGGTTACAAAATGACCTCTTCGACGGCTGATTTACGTAGAACGGCTCATCATATCAGTGATCTTATTTTTGAAAAATTAACCGGCAAAAAAGGTGTATTTAGCGGCCGTATTGCTTATATCACGACCAATAATCAAGGCAGTAAACAGCAATCACAACAGCTTCAAGTGGCTGATGCGGACGGCTTTAATCCACAACCTGTGGCATCATCAGTTGAACCCTTGATGTCTCCTGCCTGGTCGCCTGATGGCAAAAAATTGGCTTATGTGTCTTTTGAGAGGAAAACTGCGGCTATTTATGTGCAAACACTGGCTACCGGTGAGCGAGTTCGCGTTGCTGAATTTCCAGGTATCAATGGTGCGCCGGCTTGGTCGCCTGATGGGACTCGATTAGCGTTAACCTTATCTAAAGATGGTAGTCCTGATATTTTTGTTTTAAATGTGTCGACACGCTCATTAACCAAGTTGACTAAAAGTTTTGCTATTGATACTGAGCCTAGCTGGTCGCCCGATGGCAGTAGCATTGTTTTTACCTCGGACAGAGGAGGTAAGCCACAAATTTATATGGTTTCCAGTCAAGGTGGGCAGGAAAAGAGACTGACCTTTTCTGGCGGTTATAATGCCAGAGCCAGCTTTTCACCTGATGGTAGAAGTCTGGTTATGGTGCACGGTAATGGCAATGATTACCGTATTGCTGTCATGGATATGGGAACCCGAGCCATTAATGTGTTAACGAGTGGGCCGTCAGATGAGTCACCCAGTTTTGCGCCGAATGGTGCCATGATTCTGTATGCTTCAAAAAAAGGACGTACAGGGTTCTTATCGGCAGTGTCATTAGATGGTAAAATGCAGCAAAAGTTGGTTTTTAATAGTGGTGAAGTTCGTGAGCCTTCATGGGCTCCTTAGTATTTTCGCTAAAACGCGGTTATTTTTTATAGTTTGCACTTATATTTGGGAATTGAAAGATGAAATTGAATAAAACATTATTAGCCTTGGCTATTGGTACACTGTTGTTATCGGCTTGTAGTGACTCGGATGAAAAAGACACCAGCCTTACTGACGGCAGTCAAAATGATACCAGCGGCATCAATGATGCTTCGACCAGTGGCTTAAATAAGGGCGCAGGCTTAAATGGTTCAGAAATGAACGGCTCTGGCATGAATGGCATGTCAGGTAATGGTGATTATGCCAGCACGTTAGGTCCGGAATTTAACGATCCTAATAACCCGCTATCAAAAAGAACCGTTTACTTTATGCTGGATAGCAGTGAAGTCATGCCTGATTTTATTCCTGTCATTGCAGCGCATGCGCAATATTTGATTGCAAACCCAAGCCAACACATCACCTTGGAAGGTAATGCGGATGAGCGTGGCTCCCGCGAATACAATATTGCCTTGGGCGAGCAGCGTGCAAAGTCAGTAGCCAGTATGATGAAAGTTAAAGGGGTTTCTGAAAACCAGTTGCAACTTGTGAGTTATGGTGAAGAAAAACCCGCAGCCTTAGGTAATGATGAGTCTGCCTGGGAGCAAAATCGTCGTGTTGAGATCGTTTACCAACCTAAGTAGATAGTTAAATGAAAAAAGCCAGCCTTGTACTCTTACTGTCTGCTTGCAGTAGTGTTTATGCAGAATTGCCGGTTGTCATCGACCATTCATCGTACCCCACATCGGCAGCTCCCGCTCCTGCCAATGCGCCGTCAACCAATACGGTGTATGAGTTGATGGGGCGTTTGGAGCAATTGCAAGCTGAAGTGCAACAGCTGACGGGCAAGATAGACGAGCAGGCGTATCGTATTGATGAGTTGAAAAAACATCAGAGTACTATGTATTCTGATTTTGACGAGCGTCTGCAAGGTATCGAGAATAAGGGTAATGGCGCTGGCCAGTCCGCTACCGAAAGCACTTCGGAAGCGGTGGGTACGGGTGATGCTGCGGCTAAAGCGAGTGATTCTTCAGCGCCGGCACCAGAAGCCGTAACGGTGCCGGCAAATGAACCCGCTCCGACTGGCCAGCCCGTATCGTCTAATGAATCAGTGCCTGCTATTGATCAAGCGCCAAAACCAAAGTCCGATGAAGCGCAAGTGTCAGCGCCTGAAAAAAAGGACTATTACGACGCTTATAATGAGCTTAGAAATGGACACACCGATCAATCTATAGCGCAATTCAATAGTTATCTAAGCAAGTATCCCTCCAGTATCTATGCCAATAATGCCCAATATTGGTTGGGTGAAGCGTATCGGGTTAAACAGGATAATGATGCGGCACGCAAAGCATTTAATGGCGTTATTGAAAAGTATCCCAATGGTACAAAAGTACCGGACGCACTATTAAAGTTGGGTTACCTGGAAATGGAGCAGAAAAACCCTGCAAAAGCGCGTGAGTATTTAACACGCGTTACCACCGAATATCCCAAGTCACCGGCGGCTCTGCTGGCAGAAAAAAAACTGCTTAAGCTTGATGAAGTTAAAAATTGATGGTGAGCTCACTTCGTATCACTGAAATTTTTTATTCTCTTCAGGGCGAGTCAAATACAGTGGGATTGCCCACTGTATTTATTCGGCTAACCGGTTGTCCCCTGCGATGCGTATATTGCGATACGGCCTATGCGTTTACCGGCGGTAAAAAAATAAAGATTGCAGAAATTATTGTTCAGGCCGAACAATATAGTACCAAATACATTACAGTAACCGGTGGCGAACCGCTGGCACAACCCGCCTGTCTTGAGCTGATTACACAATTGCTGGATAAAGGCTTTGTTGTTTCTCTGGAAACCAGTGGTGCAATCGATATATCTGCGGTAGATCCGCGTGCTATTAAAGTCATGGATCTTAAAACGCCCAGTTCAGGCGAATTAAGTAAAAACCTTTATCAAAACATTCATTTTCTCAACAGCCAAGATCAGGTTAAGTTTGTGATTGGCAATGATGAAGACTATGACTGGTCAAAGTCGGCCTTAACTGAACACGGGTTGCTTGAACGCTGTGAAATTTTGTTTTCGCCGGTGATGGGTCAGCAAAATCCAACCGAGCTTGCCGAAAAAATTCTTCAGGACAGGTTGCCTGTTCGCTTTCAAATTCAATTACACAAACTACTTTGGGATGATGCCCAAGGTAAATAAATACTTATGCAAAAAAAAGCCATTATTCTTCTATCCGGCGGATTGGATTCAATTACCGTTCTTGCTCTCGCAAAACAACAGGGATACACCTGTTACGCTTTAAGTTTTGATTACGGACAACGGCATAATGCCGAATTGGTAGCCGCAGCGCAGATCGCTTCAGATTATCAGGTAGAAGATCATAAAATCATTAAGCTGGGATTAGGTGCCATCGGTGGGTCAGCCTTGACTGATGAACATATCGCAGTACCTGATACACCTCAGGCAGGCATACCCGTCACTTATGTGCCCGCAAGAAATACCATCTTCCTGTCATTTGCTTTGGGTTGGGCAGAGGTTTTAAATTTACGCGACATCTTTATTGGTGTTAATGCCGTTGATTATTCCGGTTATCCCGATTGTCGGCCTGAATTTATTCAAGCTTTTCAGCAACTAGCCAATTTGGCGACTAAAGCCGGCGCTGAAGGTGGTCATTTCAGTATACACACACCTCTGATTGCAATGAGTAAAGCCGAAATTATAAAGCAGGGGATTGCTTTGGGCGTAAATTATCAGGATACTGTTTCTTGTTATTCGGCTGATAAACAAGGTCACGCCTGTGGCGTATGCGATGCTTGCCGCATAAGAAAAGCCGGATTTGCCGAAGCCGGCATAACCGATCCAACACGGTATCAAAAATAAGTTTAAATAACTCTTGCAAGATATAAAAATGTCTTTATAATAAGTCTTCTTTGTTGGGTCGTTAGCTCAGCCGGTAGAGCACCGCACTTTTAATGCGATGGTCGCGCGTTCGAATCGCGCACGACCCACCACCAAAGATCAAATGAATCAAGTCCTTACGATTAGTCGAAGGGCTTTTTTTATGCCTAAAATTTCCCGTGGCGCACTGGTGGCGCACTTCTAAAAAAACACCCACAAGAACTGCCAACAATTCAGGCATAAAAAAACTGACGCTCCCCGGTCTTGGTTAATTAGTTCGTTTATTTACTTATTTTTTCAAGTCCATCCAATCATGAACGCTGGTTGATATGTTGGAAAAAACGGGAAGGCGTGTGACGGTGCAGGTGCGAACATTCAGTTAACAGCAGCTAAGATTAATTGTTGACAGTTCTTGGCTTGAAAAATTAATATACATCTATGGCATATAGACAAAAACAAATACATTTTTCACCCGAAAAAACGCTTTGTTAAAAGCGGAAAGAGGCGTTGGTTTTGAGGATGTGTTATTAGCCATTGAAATGGGGCATGTATTAGATGACTTGGCGCATCCTAATCCTAAAAAATATCCCAATCAGTCGGTTTTTATTATCTTAATCACCATAAAAAATTATGTTTACATCGTGCCTTATGTCGAAGATGAGAGCAGCATTTTTTTAAAGACGCACTCCCTTCCCGAAAAATGAATAAGCGTTACAACAAGTCGGCAAATAATGACCAAGCTTAATTTAGATGTTTTTGAACAAGATATTCTCGACAGTGTGGAGAATGATGAATGGCGCAGTAAAGGTAATATTCAGGAACGGTTGGTTGAGCTGCAAGGCTTTTTGAAGCATGAAAAGAAAAAATCGGTTTCCATCAGACTTTCTGAAAACGATCTTTATGAACTAAAAAGAAAGGGACTGGAAAATGGTGTGCCGTATCAAAATATTATTCAAATGTTGGTGCATCAATATACGTCCAACAAAATCCATCTTGATGTTTCGTGAGCGCATAACGCGAGGTTGAAATGCTGGTATAGAGTGGCTTAGAAGTAAAGCAACATTAAGCCCCCTCTCCTGCTGGAGTTGAGGGTGATCGAACATCGCTTTACTTCCGCGTGGCTCTATATAACGACAGTAACCGGTTGTTTATTGAAGCCGGTGGCTCGACGGAACTGATCAATTTGGCGAAGGAGCAAAGTCATGGCTTGGGCATGTTTATTCGGTCTTTGGTAGGGTTGGACAGAGAGACAGCTACTCAAGCATTCAGCGAGTTCATCTCCGGCACCACGGCTACACCGAATCAAATTGAGTTTATCGACCTTGTTGTGCAATATCTCACCGAAAACGGGGTGATGGAACCTGATCGGCTGTATGAATCGCCATTTACCGATATTAATCCGCAGGGGCCGGAAGGTATATTCCCGTCCGCCAAGGTGGATAAAATGGTTCAAGTGCTGTTTGAAATTCGACAGAGAGCAACTGCATAGACCGGAATAAGGCTTTTCGAGCGCTTGAGGTCAGGCTTTGCCTGACCTCCAACTTATTAAACACACGCAAATTCTTGGCAGCTATAGCCCGTCAGGTTTCGTCTTTGCCAACCCACTTCCTTACCGCAGGTGCCTGGTAATTGGCATAGCGATCCAGCAACACCTCTGGATTTGTCTCCACAATCAACAGATCACGCTGTTCTTTTTTAACAAACTGCTCGGCCAAAACATGATCCAAAAATACGATCAACGAATCGTAATAGCCTTCAACGTTAAGCAAGCCGCATGGCTTATTATGAAATCCAAGCTGAGCCCACGTCCAAATCTCAAATAATTCCTCAAGCGTTCCTATACCGCCAGGGAGTGCAATGAAGCCGTCTGAAAGCTCGGCCATCAGCATTTTCCGCTCATGCATCGATTCGGTAACATGCAGTTGGGTCAGGTTTTTGTGCGCCACTTCTTTATGCGCCAAGGCTTTCGGTATGACACCGATGACTTCACCGCCGAGAGGCGAGCGGCCTTTGCGGAAATAGATGTGCAGCAGCCAGACGGTGGCGGCGAAGCCGAGCAGGTAGGCGAGACCGTAGTAGCGGATTCCGAAGTTGTCGGAAAACTTGATGAGGAACGGACTGAGATCGTGCACCCAGT
>CAIUYS010000200.1 GCA_903903365.1 uncultured Methylococcaceae bacterium | reverse complement strand
GGTTTAATCAAGCTGTCAGAATTTTTTAAATCAAACCGTCGGGCTTTTTGCTAAAGGTGTCAAAATGGTGTTTTGTGGTGGTTTGCTGTTATCCGTTTCCGGGTAATCCAGCGTGTAATGCAGGCCACGGCTTTCTTTACGTTGTTGTGCGCAGCGAATAATTAATTCGGCGACGATGACCAGATTACGCAGTTCCAGTAAATCACTGGTAACGCGGAAATTACCGTAATATTCGGCGATTTCTTTTTTAAGTAATTCCACGCGACTCATTGCCCGACTCAAGCGTTTATCGGTTCTGACGATGCCTACGTAATCCCACATAAAATGGCGTAATTCGTCCCAGTTGTGTGACACAACGACTTCTTCGTCGGAGTCGCTGACTTTTGATTCGTCCCAATCCGGTATTTTTGGCGTCGGTGGAATATTGGGGAGTTTTAGTAAAATATCTTCGCTGGCGCGTTCGGCAAAAACCAGGCATTCCAGCAAGGAGTTGCTGGCCATACGATTAGCGCCGTGCAGGCCGGTGCTGGCAACTTCGCCAACGGCATAAAGGTTTTTGATGTCGGTGCGGGCATAGCTGTCCGTTAACACGCCACCACAGGTGTAATGCGCCGCCGGTACAACGGGGATAGGTTGTTTGGTGATATCAATATCAAAGTCGAGACATTGTTGGTAAATCGTAGGGAAATGCTCGCGGATAAAGTCCTCTGATTTATGACTGATATCAAGATAAACGCAGTCTATACCGCGTTTTTTCATCTCGTGATCGATGGCTCTGGCAACAATATCCCGTGGCGCCAGTTCGCCTCGCGGGTCAAAGTTTTGCATAAAAGAGGAGCCATCGGCCAAAACCAGTTTGCCGCCTTCGCCGCGTAATGCTTCGCTGATAAGAAACGAGCGGGCTTGCGGGTGATAAAGGCAGGTGGGATGGAACTGCATAAACTCCATGTTACTGATGCGGCAACCCGCACGCCATGCTAAGGCAATACCGTCACCGGTCGAGCTATGTGGATTGGTACTGTAAATGTAAGTCATGTTGGCACCACCAGTCGCCAGCACCACCACACGCGCTGTCATGGTTTTAACGAGGCTTTTTTTGGTATCCAGAACATAAGCCCCCACTATTTGCTTGACGGCTTTATCCCCCGCTGGGGTTGGTGCGGTAATTAACTCGACAACACTATGATGTTCGAATAATTCGATGTCGGGATGTTCCTGCGCACGCTCAATAAGCGAGAGCGATACGGCCTTGCCGGTTGCATCCGCAGAATGCACAACACGCCGGTGCGAGTGCCCGCCTTCGCGGTTTAAATGCAGTTGTGTTTCGCCTGATTGGCTTTCCTCTTCTGTAAAAACAACGCCTTGTTCGCGAAGCCAATCGATGGATCTTTTTCCGTGCGTGACGGTAAGCCTTACAATATCAGGGTTACACAGTCCGGCACCGGCATCCAGGGTGTCTTCAATATGCGATTCTATGGAGTCTTCTGCATCAAAAACAGCCGATATGCCGCCTTGCGCATAATAGGTACTGCTGGAAGTTAGCGCAAATTTTGATAATACGGCGACACGGATTGAGTGGTCAGCCAGTTTAAGCGCTAAAGCAAGTCCAGCGCCGCCACTGCCAATAATAAGGACGTCATAATTTTTTGAGTCTGGCATAGTGATTAGTTTATTAACCCCCACAGGGCAAAGTGTAAAAAAGTTTCATTAACTATAATGAAGGTTGTGGCTTAGTTATCATTGTTTATGGATAATAACGCTTTTTAGAGTGATAACACAATTTTTGTACACAATAGAACTTTATGCGATTGTATTTGTCCATTCTTGACGTTAAAGAGCCCTAGTGAGAAGTCATAGCAAGCACAGCGAACAACTAGACGAAGATCTTGTATTGCGGGTGCAGCAAGGTGATAAATCTGCTTATGATTTTTTGGTGATTAAATATCAGCATAAAATTATTCAACTGGTGAATCGCTATGTCAAAGATCGCAGCGAAGCGCAGGATGTAGCGCAGGAATCTTTTATAAAAGCGTATCGGGCGTTGGGCAGTTTTAGAGGAGATTCGGCTTTTTATACGTGGCTGTACCGTATTGCTATCAATACGGCAAAAAATTATTTGGTATCACGCTCAAGAAGAAGTGCCGGTTATCAGATAGATATCCAGGATGCAGAAGTTTTTGAAAATGCACCGCAGTTACAAGGGTTGGAAACCCCTGAACGGCAGTTATTAAATCAGGAAATAATTGACACTATTAAGCTGGCCATTGAAATGCTCCCCGAAGAAATGCGCACCGCTATTATGTTGCGTGAATTTGATGGCATGAGTTACGAAGAAATTGCATTCGCTATGGATTGTCCTGTTGGTACGGTACGGTCACGCATTTTTAGAGCGCGTGAAGCAATCGATAATAAATTAAACCCTTTGTTGGAACACGGTGGTTCTTAATGTCTGAAGATTTAAATCAAAAAATATCTCAATTTCTCGATAATGAAATTGACCCTGTTGACGCCTTGTCTTTACTAAAAAAAATGCGCTCACAGCCTGAATTACAAGACACATTGAATCGATATGAAATGATTAGTCATGCCATGAAAGCAGATGCTTTTTTATTAACAAAAGCTGATTTTTCAACAAAAATACAACAACAAATCCAGCAAGAACCGGTTTATTTGTTGCCCCAACAACGTAAACGCTTCAAGCCAAGTCATAAACAAATGGCGGTGGCGGCATCATTTGTTATTGTTGCGGTCATTGTCGGGCGGGGTATAAATGAGCCGGATCAGCCGTTTAAAGCGGCATCGGTACTTCAGGTAGCGCAACAACCGCACCCCGAAAAATCAGTCAATCCCGCTGAAGTACCGCAAAATCAACTGAACAATCGTATTAATGATTATCTTCAGGCACATAACAGTAGTATTTATACCAATGGTGAGGCTGATTTTCAGTCTTTTGCCGGAGTCGCGACCTATAGTCAAAAATGATGAACGTTAAGTGTTTTTTTGTGGCAGGATTCTTGTTAACAGGCAGTGTCTCTGCAAACGAGTCCGTGTTAAATGCCCGGCAGGTATTGGCGAAAATGAATCACGCCATGGAAGTCTTGAATTATCAGGGAACGGTCGCATTTCTTAAAAATGGCAAGCTGGAACCCATGAAATACGTTCACGCGGCTGAAAAGGGTGTTCAGCAGGAACATTTGTTATCGTTAAATTCGCCCTTGCGTGAAATTATCAGGGACGCAGATCAGGTTAGTTGCCTTTTTAAGGAAACGCAACAAACGCTTGTCGATCATCGGCCTTTTGAACACTCCTTTCTGGTTGATATGCCTAAAAATTTGGACGATATGGAAAGCATTTATCAGTTTGATATAGTGGGTGAAGAAAATATTGCCCTGCGGCCAAGTTATATTGTGGCTATTCAACCTAAGGATAATGTCCGCTATCGCCGAAAAATCTGGATAGAAAAACAACAGTTTTTGCCGCTTAAAGTGGTGGTTTATGATAATTCAGATGTACTTTTGGAGCAGGTTGTTTTTACGGATATCGAAGTTAAACAATCGCTGCCTTTTGTTGATGCTAAATTTCTTAATACCGTTTATCCGGCTCAACCTATTCAGCAGACACAGACGCAATCTTCAGATCAAGCGGCCTTTGTGTTAACGCAAATGCCAATTGGTTTTCGGGAAATATTTTTTGCCCGTAAACCGATGCACAACCCAGAGCAGCCTGTCGATCATTTATTACTGAGTGATGGCTTTACCTCGGTGTCAATTTATATGGAAAATAAAATGGCCTCCATACAGCCGGGTCTTCAATCAGTCGGTGCCATTAATTCTTATAGCCGAACCATTAACAACTTTCAACTGACCGTAATGGGTGAGGTGCCGGCTGAAACGGTTAAGTTTATTGCAGAAGGTATCAAACTTAGGGATTAGAGGGATTGAATCATTATGCTTATGTCGGCTACAATCAACAGCTCACAATCAAGCATAACGAAAGTAAGGCCGCACGCAGAAAATAACCACCAGAATCAGCCTAGTTCCGACGCCGGAGCCAGGAGCGATAGGGTGGGGAGCAATGTCGTTAAGTTAAGCGTAAGTTGTTTAAAAAACTGGAGTGCAATCGCTTCAGCTATTGCCTATAAAAAACAGCTAAAGCGGTTTTACTCCAGATTGTATGCCTAACTTAACGGCATTGGGTGGGGTATTTATTGCGAGTTACCTAAGTACTACCCACCCTGTTTGCAGTGATCTATTGACTTGCTGCGTGACTGCTATAGGTTGCAAAATTTATTGTTTTACGTAATACAACTTTTTTTATCAATGTTGGAAAATGGAGATTTTATGTTTAAAAAGCTTGGTTGGTGTGTGTTTCTGGTTTTTCTTTTTAATCAAAATGTATTAGCGCAATTGCCTGACTTTACGGAGATGGTAAAAGCGAATGGTGTAGCTGTTGTTAATATCAGTACTACCCAAAAAGCCCCGCCCGAGGCGGTTGCTCAAAAAGAGCAACCCATGCCTGAAGGAATGCCGCCTGAAATGGAGGAATTATTTAAACATTTCTTTAATAATCCTGATGGTGGCGGAGGAGGCGATACCCAGTCACTGGGATCCGGCTTTATTATTTCAAAAGATGGGTATTTGTTAACCAATCATCATGTCGTGAAAGATGCAGATGAAATTATTGTTAAATTCTCTGACAGGCGCGAGTTGGTAGCCAAACTCATTGGCTCTGATGCCCGTACTGATGTTGCCGTGTTAAAAGTTGAAGCCACAGATTTACCCGCAGTAACCATTGGTGACCCCAATAAACTTCAGGTAGGCGAGTGGGTTTTGGCGATTGGTTCACCTTTTGGTTTTGAGCAGTCAGTCACCGCCGGAATAGTGAGTGCCAAAGGCCGCAGTTTACCCGGTGGTAATTACGTGCCGTTTATTCAAACCGATGTAGCGATTAATCCCGGTAATTCAGGCGGCCCCTTGTTTAATATGGATGGACAGGTTGTTGGTATCAATTCCCAGATTTATAGCCGTACCGGTGGCTTTATGGGACTTTCATTCTCCATTCCCATGGATGTGGTGATGAATGTTGTCGATCAAATTAAAACGAGTGGCAAAGCGGCGCATGGCTGGTTGGGTGTTCAGATTCAGGATGTAACGCGCGAACTGGCCGAATCATTTGGCATGAAGAAACCACAAGGTGCCTTGGTGTCTAAAATAATTCCTGGTAGTCCGGCAGAAAAAGCAGAGTTGCAAATTGGTGATATTATTATTGAGTTTAATGGTCAATTGATTGAAAAATCAGGTGATTTACCGCCTATGGTCGGTATGACGCCCATTAATAACAAAGCAACTCTAAAAATCCTCAGGCAAGGTGATGAAAAAACCATTAACTTTAGCATAGGACTTTTACCCGAGCAGGTTGATAAAGTAGCGGATACCAAAACCGATAAAGCTAAACCCACTAACCGGTTGGGCGTTAGCGTTACCGATTTAACCGCTGAGGAAAGAGACGTTTTGCAGGTTGTTAAAGGTGGCGTATTAGTTCAAAACGTTGCCAAAGGTGCAGCTAAAAATGCAGGGATTCAACCGGGCGATGTTATTTTACGCATTGGTAATGACGTTATTACGGATGCTGCCGCTTTTGAAAAGATCGCTAAAAATCTTCCTGCCGGTAAATCCGTCGCGGCATTAATACAGCGTCGTGGTAGCCCGGCCTTTTTAGCACTTAAAATAGATAAGTGATTAAGGTTAAAGGTGCAAGGTTCAAGGCTAAAGGCTAATGGCTAAAGGCTAAAATGGGATCTTGAGAGGGGGTTGCAGTAATATTTGAGAATGCTTTAAACAAAAACGGCGGATTGATTCCGCCGTTTTTGTTTTAAAAGCAATATTGGGTTAACGATAAAGTAGTAGGGTGCGCATCGCGCACCACAACCATGCCAGAGAAAGAAACCCAATTTAGGCTACAGATAGAAAACAATAATAGATTGTGGTGCAAATAAAGCCATTTAGTGGATGTGGTTTTAGGTGCGCGATGCGCACCCTACTATAAATTGGGGATTTATTTATTGCGCGTTGCCTAAAGCGGTTAATCCAATGTGACTATTTCACAAAGCAGCTTTTTTCCGCAGAGGCTTCCGCTTCTTTCAGTCGTTTTCTTAAATCTTTAGATTGGGCTGGATCACGAAAAACAGCGCCGGCATCGCCGGTTTGTCCCTTACTTAAATAAGTAAATGTTTTTGCAGATTCAAATTCCGTAAAGGTCAATTTCTCAGCGATTTTATCAATCTTGCAACCGCAAGCATATTGCGTGATGTAAGTAAGACCGCCATGTTGGGCTACGCAGTTTAAAACATATTCAACACGATCACGGGTGGGATAATCGTTAACCAACGTTGTTGGTTCAACGGGAGCTTGCTCAACTGTTTTTTCAGGTGTCACTGTACAACCAGCAAGGGCTGCACTTAAGCAAAGACTTAAAATAGAGACTGTATATTTATTTTTCATTGATGTAGCTTGTTCCCATAAATCAGAAAGTAAAAAAGTATGCTCGGCAAAGGGAGCGATGAGATTTTAAAATTTCGGCTATTTTAACTGAAAAGTGATTTAATGCCTTATTTGTTGGTATCGTCAGGTAAACAATCATGCCCAATCAAACAACAGTAGCCGGTGTCATTCTTGCCGGCGGCTTGGCTCGTCGTATGAATAATCAGGATAAAGGCTTGGTACATTATAAAGGTCATCCGCTGGTGAGCTATGCCATTGCTGCACTCAGCGACGTTACTGATCAAATCATTATCAATGCCAATCGTAACAGAGAAAACTATCAGGCGTTTGGATTACCGGTGGTTGCTGATCAAACTGATAATTTTGACGGGCCTTTGGCGGGTGTATTAACGGCAATGATTTATACGGATGCTGATGTACTGGTGGTTGTTCCTTGTGATTCGCCGTTAATTAAAGCTGAACATTTGCAAAAATTGTTAGCAGTCCGCGCAGAAAATTCGGCGGATGTGGCGGTCGCTTTTGATGGAGTGCGTTTGCATCCGGTTGTTTTAGCGATAAAAACATCGCTAAAAACCAGTTTGGAAAATTACCTGGCCAGTGGCCAACGTAAAGTTGGCTATTGGCTGGAGCAACAAAAAACGGTTAAAGCCGATTTTAGCAACGAACCGGAGATATTTATCAACATTAATACGCTAACCGAATTATCAGCGCTTGAAGCTAACGATACTCCTTAAAAAACTCTTTATTGAGTCAGTTTTGGAAGTGTCGGGTATTTGTAATAGCGGGTTGCACTATCATTTTTATCGGTCAAAGTGACTTTTTCATTCACTGACGGCTTGGTATTTTTAGGCACTGTTTCTTTAGCCAGCGGTTTAATAATTTCAGTTGTTGTCACTTTAACGGGAGGCTTGGTGGCTACTTTGGCGATTACTTTTTCAGTCACTGGTTTGGTAACGGCAGGAGGCGTCTTTACAATCTGCGGTTTGGTGATTTTTACCACGGCAGTTTCAGTACCAGGTTTGTTAACTTTAGGAACTACAGCTACAGGCACTACCTTTTCAACCAAAGGCTTGACAACTTTAGGCATCGCTAATTTGGGGTCAGGCAGGCTCTTTTTTGTTTCTGTCACTAAAGCGACTGGTTTAAGGTTCTTGGTTTCCGCTACTTTAATAACCGGTTTAACATTTTCGGCAATGATCACGTCAGCCACAGGCTTGATAATTTCTTTGGGTGGCTCGGTGTTGTTTATTAAGGGTGACAGTACAGGCTTTAAAAACTTGATTATTTGTACCGGTAATGAGCTGGTAAAGTGATAAAGTCCAGCATTGTCACCCTCAATGTAAGCAGTCATTACGCCAAAAAAGCGATCGCCCAGGAAAAATGTAAAAGTCGCTGCACGACTGATAAATTTGGATTCAATTAATCGACCGCCTGCGCCCCATACTTGCTTGCGATGATCTCCCGTGCCGGTTTTACCGCCCACCGACAAGGGTTTGCCCAAAGCATCCGTGTAAATACCGTTGAGACGTCCGGCGGTTCCTGCTACAACCACGCCAACCATTGCGCCACGCGCAACTTTAGCGATTTCCGGGGCAAAGATACGCTGACCTTTATCCGGGGTCTTGTTCATTAGCGTTTCATAAGGGGTACCCTGCGCATAATGCAAACTTTCAAAGCGGACAGCTGGTAACCTGACGCCGTCATTTAACAAAATACCGGTGAGTTCAGCCAGTGCTGCGGGT
>CAIUYS010000199.1 GCA_903903365.1 uncultured Methylococcaceae bacterium | reverse complement strand
CAAATGTCTGCAGAGCAACGTTATCAACGCTTGTTACAGCATTTAGGCCGGATTTTTCCTTGCGATGCCTCGGCGTTACTGAAGTTTGAGAGCCATAGCCTGATACCGCTTGCGGTTAATGGCTTATCGGAAGATACCCTGGGGCGACGTTTTGTTATCAGTGAGCATCCGCGTCTAGCCCTCATTTTAGCTTCCGATCGGGCGGTACGCTTTGCCGCTGATTCCGTTCTGCCCGATCCTTATGATGGTCTCGTTGAATCAGATGATGATCAACTGCTGGTGCATGATTGCATGGGGGTTACGTTGTTTATCGACGGAGAACCATGGGGTGTTTTAACGCTTGACGCCCTATCTCCCGGTACGTTTGACAATATTGACCCGATGGAATTTAGCACCTTTATCAGCTTGACAGCTGCCACGGTTAAGGCGGCAGGGCTGATTACCTCTTTGGAGCAGCGAGTGCGTTATGCGACGCAAACCGTATTCAAGGAAAATGCCGACCAGGACATGATCGGTGAGAGTGATTGCATGAAGACATTGCGCAACGAAATTTCCATCGTCGCACCATCGGAACTTGCCGTTTTAATATTGGGTGAAACGGGTGTAGGTAAAGAACTGGTTGCCCAACGCATCCATATGGAATCGAATCGCGCCGATCAAGTTATGGTGTATGTCAATTGTGCGGCCCTGCCCGAGAGCATTGCCGAAAGCGAATTGTTTGGTCATACCAAGGGCGCGTTTTCCGGTGCTATTTCTGATCGAACCGGTAAGTTTGAATTGGCTGACGGTGGCACGCTTTTTCTGGATGAAATAGGCGAATTACCGCTATCACTTCAGGCCAAATTACTGCGCACCCTCCAGAATGGTGATATCCAGCGCGTTGGTAGTGATCGGCAAATCAAAGTCAATGTGCGGATCATTGCCGCGACCAATCGTAACCTGCAACAGGAAGTTTCCGCCGGGTTGTTTCGCCCGGATCTTTATCATCGATTAGCTGTTTACCCCATGCAGGTTCCGGCCTTACGCGAACGCGGCAAAGATGTACTATTGCTAACCGGTGCTTTTCTGGAAAAAAATCAGCAACGCCTGGGCATTAAAAAATTACGTCTGGATCAGAGCGCCAAGCAAGCCTTATTGGCGTACCATTGGCCGGGCAATATCCGTGAACTTGAGCATTTATTGAGTCGGGCGGCATTAAAATCAGCGACCCAGGAAAATCGTCAGGCGGATTTTATAACCCTATCACTGGCTTATCTGGACATCATGCCCAATCAGCCTAAGCCGATGAGCGATATACCTTTTAATACAGTAACAGAGCAAGCTGCGCCAATAGATTTTAAAAGTGCCGTTGACGAGTTTCAGCGCCAACTGATCCAGCAACAGCTCGCCAAACAGCAGGGTAATATGGCCGCTACTGCACGCATGCTGGGTCTGGATCGGGGGAATTTTCATCGCTTACTAAAACGACTGGAATTATCTGGTTTTTAGATTCGAACCTGGATTGAGTGTAATGATCTACTATTCTCGACCATAAAGCGGCCAGTCGCGACCGACGGGAATAAGCGGTTTTCTAAGGCCATTTTTACAGGATTCATTCGTGCAGAGTTTGGGGGTTACGCTACAAGCCAAGCGATATAGATAAAAACATGCCGTTATGAGACCGCAAAATCGGAAAAACTGGAGAAACCCAGGTTAACAATGAAAATCGGTGAGCAAAAAATAAATTTTTATACTTCTGGATGTTTGCTTGTTCGAGAATAGAAAAATTACTGCGAGAAATTCAATTTTGGCCAGACTT
>CAIUYS010000198.1 GCA_903903365.1 uncultured Methylococcaceae bacterium | reverse complement strand
TTTCACCTTCAGGCTATTAATTCCATTCGATTTAATGGGTTTTGCAAGTGCCTCAAAAGAATCGGCTTTTTCAAGCAGCATAGAACACTGGGCATTATTTACACAGAATTCAGCGTAGCGTTCCATTAAAGCGATATATTTTAAAATCAGCTGATGTTCTTTCCTTAGGTTTTCGGTTGCTAACATACTGATTATTGACCTTATATAATTGAAAATTCAGACGATTATTTAATCAACGTCTGCGAACGATCTGGTAAGGACGTGTGACATAGCCCAGCGGAACGCTCCACACATGCACCAAGCGACTGAAGGGAAAAACCAAAAATATCGTCATACCCAAAAACAAATGTAATTTAAAGACAATCCCGATGTTGCTGATTTGATCAGCCGCACCACTACGAAAAGTAACAATGCGTTGCGCCCATTCTGACAATAACAACATGTTGGAACCATCAGAATGATAAATTGAAATGGGTAAAGTCAGCAGACCCAGCGCCAACTGCACGCCAATCAGCAACAAAATAAAAATATCCATGCGGCTACTGGTTGCACGAATACGGGCATCCGTTAAACGACGACGTATCAATATATAAATACCTTTAGCACAAATCCCGCCAAAAATGCCACCGGCCACAACCGCCAATATTTGCTTGGCCGATGTGGACAAGCCCAAGCCATGATAAATCGCTGGCGGCGTCAATAAGCCAGCGAAATGTCCTACAAACAATAACAATATGCCAATGTGAAACAAATTACTTCCCAAGCGTAATTCTTTGGCACGGAGAAATTGACTGGAACCTGTACGCCAGGTGTATTGATCACGGTCATAACGGGCTATGCTACCGACTATAAATACGCTGATCGCTATATAGGGGTAATAACCAAATAATAAAGTATTAAGATAATCCACGATTGACTCCTACTAAAGAGAACGATTTTGCGCTTTTAAATACTGATCGCGCGGTGTAATGGTGATTGGACTGACGGTATCCATTTGGCTTTTACACGTATCCCCTGCTCCCATAAAACTGACGGCTTCTTCCTCCCAGATTTCATCCATGTTAACCAAGGTTTCATCCTCGCCTTCTGTGGCGGCTTGCAGGCGAATTTCTGCCAGCGCTTCGGGTTCGCCGGCAAAACCGGCCAATGCGTCAAAAATTGCGCTAAATTCGCTGCCACGTTCTGTCAGTCTTGCGCCCAACAAACTTAACACCGGCATCGCATCGTGCAATAACTGCACGGCTTCTGTCTGTTCCTGTTGTGACAGAAACTCCAAAAATAACGGAATGTAATCCGGCAATTCATGCGCGGACATTTCAAAGCCGTGCGCTTCATACATCTGTAACAAATTAACCATGGCTTGACCTCGGTCGCGGGATTCGCCGTGAACATGCTCAAAAATATGCAGCGACAAAAATCGTCCCCGATCAAATAAGGCCACATAAGCTTCTTGTGCATCCAGCAGATCGGCGCCGCGATAAGTATCAATCAGTGCCAGCACTGATTTTTTATGCGCTGCCAATAACAGATTTTCCTGTTCAATAACGTCGGCCATTTCATCCAATGCCGCCAGCATTTCGGCTTCTGGGTAACTCAGCAATACCGATAAAACTTTTAATGTAAGCATCATGGCTCCTTATTTTGCCGGTTCTACTTTAATGGGAATCTTGATTGGAATACCGCCGCTACGTTGCGGCTTGCTGTTACCGCCAAACAGGTTGGTGTCACTATTGCCGGAAGAACAGCCGCTACCAAAACTAAAGCCACAGCCGCCTTGTTCGCCATAGGCATCGAAGGTTGAGCTGGCGTATTCACGATGACTGGTTGGAATCACAAAGCGATCTTCGTAATTAGCAATCGCCATATATCGGTACATGTCTTCAACTTGCAGCTGGGTCAAACCCACGCGCTCCAATACGTCAGTATTAATAACACCATCAACGATTTTACTGCGCATATAAGCCCGCATCGCCAGCATTCGCTCCAAGCCCAGCACGACAGGCTCTTCTTTGCCTGCGGTCAGTAAATTGGCTAAATACTGTACCGGAATACGTAAAGAACGCACGTCAGGAATATCACCATCCATACCGATTTGGTCGTTTTCTGCCGCCGATTGAATCGGTGATAAGGGTGGCACATACCACACCATCGGCAGGGTGCGAAATTCAGGATGCAACGGAAACGCAACTTTCCAGTCTATCGCCATTTTATAAACCGGCGATTCTTGCGCAGCCGTTAACCAAGACTCAGGAATGCCGGCCGCTCGGGCCTCGCGTATCACCTCCTCATCAAAAGGATCAAGAAATACATCCAACTGTTGTTGATATAAATCCTGCTCGTTCTCGCAACTGGCCGCTGCTTCGATACGGTCGGCGTCATACAGCAATACGCCCAAATAACGAATCCGCCCGACGCAAGTTTCAGAACATACGGTCGGCTCTCCGGCTTCGATGCGCGGATAACAAAACGTACATTTTTCCGATTTTCCGGTTTCCCAGTTATAGTAGATTTTTTTGTATGGACAGGCAGAAACGCACATGCGCCAGCCGCGACATTTGTCCTGATCGATCAAAACAATGCCGTCTTCTTCGCGCTTGTAAATTGAGCCGCTGGGACAGGCAGCAACGCAAGTCGGATTAAGACAATGCTCACACAAGCGCGGTAAATACATCATGAAAGTATTTTCAAACTCACCGTACATGGCTTTCTGGATGTTATTGAAATTGGTATCACGCGAACGGGATGAAAATTCCGTACCCAGAATTTCCTCCCAATTCGGACCACTTTCAATTTTTTCCATGCGCTCGCCGGTAATCACCGAATAAGGGCGTGCAGTCGGCGGATTTTTTGATTCTTTGGCGGTATGTAAATGCTGGTAATCAAAATCGAACGGTTCGTAATAATCGTCAATCTCAGGCAAATCCGGGTTGCCGAAAATATTACGCAAGATTTTATGTTTACTGCCTTGACGCGGCTCTATCTTGCCGTTGATTTTTCGTAGCCACCCGCCTTTCCATTTGTCCTGATTTTCCCACTGTTGTGGAAAACCGATACCCGGCTTGGTTTCAACATTATTAAACCAGGCATATTCAACCCCTTTACGCGAAGTCCAGACGTTTTTACAAGTAACCGAACAGGTGTGGCAACCGATACACTTGTCCAGATTTAACACCATACCTATTTGTGCGCGGATATTACGCGGTTTTTTTTGGGAATTAGTCATTACGCTTTCTCCTGCTGATTGCCATCTTGACCCGGTTCTTCCAGCCAATCCACTTTGCTCATTTTGCGAATAATCACAAACTCGTCCCGATTGGAACCGACCGTGCCGTAATAGTTAAAACCATAACTCAGCTGGGCGTAACCACCGATCATGTGCGTGGGTTTAAGCGTCGCCCGGGTAACCGAATTATGAATACCGCCACGCCCGCCGGTAGTTTCTGCGCCCGGCATATTGACGATTTTTTCCTGGGCGTGATACATCATGCATAAACCTTCGGGAACGCGTTGACTAACGACCGCTCTGGCAACCAAGGCACCGTTGACATTAAAAGCTTCTATCCAGTCATTGTCTTTAATGCCGACTTTTGCCGCATCAACTTCGCCCATCCACACAATAGGGCCACCGCGTGACAACGTCAGCATTAGCAGGTTGTCGGTGTAAGTGCTGTGTATGCCCCATTTTTGATG
>CAIUYS010000197.1 GCA_903903365.1 uncultured Methylococcaceae bacterium | reverse complement strand
TCTTTTGTTGCGTGCAGAGACCGGCGGAGCTGATCCAGAGTTGGCGCAATGGTGGAGTAAATATCAGGCCGCCAATGAAAACGAACAAAGAAAAATGACCCAACCTCCGCGTAAAGGGCAAGTGAGTAAAACAAGACGAAGAAGGCCGCCTCGGGAAAATGGTAAAGACAACTCCATCGGGAAAGACGTTTAGGTTGCAGGCGAAGGTGATTATTTTTTATTGTGCGCTTTTTACTTTGCAGCACGTGGATTGACTATGAAATACACAGCTAGTGTGTCAACGGTTGCTTATATCGGCTTGGGCAGCAACCTTGAACAACCCGTTGCACAAATTACCTCGGCGCGAACTGCAATCGCTTTGCTAACGGGCGTGAAAGAATTGGCGTTTTCCAGTTTGTACCATAGTTTGCCTATGGGACCGCAGGATCAACCGGATTATGTCAATGCGGTTATGGGTGTCAAAACCAACTTATTGCCGATGGCACTGTTGCGCAGTTTGCAAGCCATCGAAAATGATCAGGGGCGGCTACGAATAGGCGAGCGCTGGGGTGCAAGAACATTGGATTTGGATGTTTTGATTTATGGCGAACAAGAATTTGATGTGCCTGATTTAACAGTCCCCCACAAAGGCTTGGAAGAACGCTCTTTTGTTCTATATCCTTTATTTGAAATTGCTCCGCAACTAAGGGTGCCGGGTAAAGGTTTCATTACCGATTTGATTGCCAAGTGTCCCTTGGCAGGACTGAGACGGATGGATTGACATGTATCACACGGCCCATGACTCCATAGTAAAACCGTTAACGGTCAATGATCTGGCTGCCATGAAGCAACGGGGTGAAAAAATTACCTGCTTAACGGCTTACGATGCCAGCTTTAGCGCGTTGATCGACAAAGTGGGTGTCGATATGATGTTGGTCGGTGATTCTCTGGGCATGGTTGTGCAGGGACAGGCGACTACGCTTCCGGTCACTATAACTGACATGGTTTATCACACGCGGTGCGTTAGCCATGCCAGGCGCAGGGCATTTGTCATTGCTGATTTGCCCTTTATGAGCTATGCCACACCGATGGTTGCTGCCCAAAATGCCGCCCTGTTAATGCAGCTTGGCGGCGCACAAATGGTCAAGCTGGAAGGTCCCCGAGTTGACGTGGTCAGTTTTTTGGTTGATCAGGGTATTCCAGTCTGTGGCCATTTAGGACTGTTGCCGCAATGGATTAATCAATTGGGCAGTTATAAAGTTCAGGGCAAAGAGCCAGCTGCTGCCGCAAAAATCATAGCCGATGCACATCAACTGCAAGAAGCGGGAGCCGGCTTGTTGGTATTAGAGTGCGTGCCGGCGAAACTGGCCAAAGAAATAAGCGCCCAACTGAGCATCCCTGTTATTGGTATTGGTGCGGGTGTTGATTGCGACGGACAAGTTCTGGTACTTTATGACATGCTTGATATTGGCACCATTAAGCGCCCCCGCTTTTCCAAAAACTTCATGCCGGGTGCGGCGAGTATCGAAGCCGCAATCAATGCCTATCATCAGGCTGTCAAACAGTCGCAATTTCCAACCGTAGAACATAGTTATTAAGTCTAATGCACATCGTTAACACAGTTTTTGACTTACGTGAGGCCATTAAAATATGGCGCTCCAGCGGTGAAAGCGTTGCTTTTGTCCCGACTATGGGTAATTTGCACGCAGGACATCTCCATCTGGTCAATAGGGCTAAAAAATCAGCTGATCGTGTTGTTGTCAGTATCTTTGTTAATCCTACGCAATTCGGAGTGGGGGAAGATTTTGAAACGTATCCGCGCACTGAACGTGATGACCAGGAAAAGTTGGAAGTCGAGGGCGCAGACTTATTGTTTTTACCGGCGGTTGCCGATATTTATTCTCCGGATGCCAAAACAACCGTCACGGTAACCGGACTTTCAGAGCGTTATTGCGGCGCTTCCAGACCCGGACATTTTAGTGGCGTTGCAACCGTGGTCTGTAAATTGTTTAATATCGTGCAGCCTGATGTGGCTTTGTTCGGTCTTAAAGACTTTCAGCAATGGACTATAATAAAAACGATGGTTCGGGATTTAAATATTCCCGTTGAAATACTGGGTATCGATACGGTCAGAGAGTCTGACGGCTTGGCACTGAGTTCCAGAAATAACTATTTGACGGTTACTGAAAAAAAAGTGGCACCCAAACTTTATCAGGCTTTAGGTATCGCGCGTGACGCTGTTTTGACCGGCAATCAGTCTTATGCCGATATTGAACAACAGGCACACCGGTTTTTACAGCAAGCAGGCTTTCAGACGGATTATTTTTCTGTGTGCAGAAGTCATGATTTAGAAAAGGCGGGACTCGATGATGTTGATTTGGTTTTATTGGCGGCAGCAAAACTGGGCAAAACAAGGTTAATTGATAATATTTATTTTTCCAGATAAGTATTTAAGGTAATCATTATGAAGTTAACAATGCAAGAGATACAGTGCTTGCACTGCCTGTTTGTTCAAACCTCTGTTAATGTTGGTCATCTAAAAAGTTGATGGACTGTTGCAATTAATGCATAATGTCTGGTTTTCAAACGTATTTATAGTGTTTTATTATGCAAATTACGATGCTTAAAGCAAAGTTACACCGAGCTACAGTGACCCGTTCAGAGTTGGGTTATGAGGGGTCTTGCGCAATTGACGGCACTATTCTTGACCTGTCAGGTATCAGAGAATACGAGCAGATTCAGATTTACAATATCAATAATGG
>CAIUYS010000196.1 GCA_903903365.1 uncultured Methylococcaceae bacterium | reverse complement strand
ATGGGCTGATAGCGACGTGATGTCATGATTGTGTTTGTTAATTTGGTACTTTACGGGATGGTGTGCATATTATAAGGTATTAGGTGCAATAATACTTTCACAGTCTCTCCAGCTTGGTAGCCAGAAGAACGTTAATCCTTTTTGCTTTTCTTCGTGTCTTCGTGTCTTCGTGGTGAATGCTTTTCTTTGCTAATGGCGATCAAAGTCTACTTTGAGATATTACTTTAAGCTTGGATAGCGCCCAAGAACACGGGGCATTTTATTTTTTTATGATAGTTGGTGACTTGTAATAACAATCCACTATAATCACGTTAGCACGTATTCATAAAGATCAGGCTAAGGAAATAAAATGCACTCATTTATTCAAGATCTCGCAGAAACAAATCGCTATCAGGCAACCCGTTTGTTGTCTATTTTAAGGGCGATTCAAACACGTTATCATTACATTCCCGAAGTCGCGATAGAGCAGTTGGCGGAGCTGTTAAAAATCCCCCGTACCCAGATTATCAGTGTCGTTGAATTTTACAGTTTTTTTCATTTATCACCGCGCGGACAATACGAAATTTTAATCAGTGATTCCATTACCGATCACATGTTGGGCAAGAAAAGTCTGATCGATTATTTCTCGAAAAAATTAAAGGTAGCCGTTGGTGACGTTCGGCAAGACGGCGTGGTTAGTTTGGATAACACGTCCTGCACCGGACTCTGTGATCAGGGTCCTGCGGGCTTGGTTAACGGCTATGCGTTAAGTAGGCTTGATCATCCCCGAATTGACCAAATCACCGATTTAATTAATCAACAAAAACCACTGGAAGAATGGCCTCCTGAGTTATTTTTGGTTGAGGATAATATCCACTTGCCTGATTTATTGCTGGCTCATCCCATCAAACCGGGGGCTGCGCTTAGTGCCATGTTTAATCGAGGCGCACAGGAAACGTTAGCGGAAATTAGTTTTGCCGAGTTGCGTGGACGCGGGGGAGCGGGCTATAACACCGCCTGGAAATGGCATTTGTGTTATGAAGGGCCTGAAGAAGACTCATTTTGTGATATCGCTACGCAAAAACAGCAGCAACGGTATGTGGTTTGTAATGCCGATGAAGGCGAGCCGGGTACTTTTAAAGATCGGGTGTTATTAAATACTTATGCGCATCAGGTATTTGAAGGCATGACGTTATGTGCCGCGATTATTGGCGCCGATCATGGCCTTTTATATTTACGCGGCGAGTATCTGCATCTTTACGAAAAGCTTCAAGGCATCTTGGAGGAGCGTCGGCAGGCCGGTTTGTTGGGTAACAATATTCTGAAGGAAGGCTTGAATTTTGATATTGAAATCTGTCTGGGTGCGGGCGCTTATATCTGCGGTGAAGAATCTGCGTTGATTGAATCGCTGGAAGGAAAAATGGGCATTCCCCGTAATCGTCCACCTTACCCGGTTACCCAAGGGTATTTAGGCAAACCCACGGTGGTGAACAATGTTGAAACGTTTATGGCGGCAGCCAGTATTGCCATAAACGGCGGCGACTGGTTTGCCAACGTCGGTACAGAAAAATCAAAAGGCACCAAGATTTTAAGTATTTGCGGTGACTGTGCCCGTCCCGGAATTTACGAATATCCTTTCGGCACGTCTATCCAGACTGTGCTGGATGATTGCGGGGCAAGTGATGTGTTGGGCGTGCAAATTGGCGGGCCATCAGGTACTTTTATTTCTAACCACGAATTTGAAAGGCAACTGGCTTTTGAAGATTTAGCCACTGGCGGCTCATTTATTATTTTTAATAACAGTCGAAACATTCTTGAAATTGTTAATAATTTTATCCATTTTTTTGCTCATGAAAGTTGCGGATTTTGTACGCCCTGCCGTGTGGGTACCTCGTTATTAAAAAAACAGTTGGATAAAATTATTGAAGGTCATGGTTCGGCGGGGGATGTGGTCGCCCTTGAAGAACTCTGTCAGTTAATTAAAACCCAAAGCCACTGCGGCTTGGGGCAGACCGCTGCCAATCCTGTGTTAACTACGCTGGAACGCTATCCTGAATTGTATCAAAGCCAATTGAAAAAAATCAGTTATGAACCGGGATTTGATTTGGATGGCGCTTTGGAAACAGCACGGAGATTGGCAAAACGTAACGATACCGGTGCGCATTTAGCCCAAATCGAGGACGAATCATGAGTAAATCAATCACTATTGATGGCAATACCGTTCCTTTTGAAGAGGGACAAACCATCATGGAAGCTGCCACAGCGGCCGGTGTTTATATTCCGCATTTATGTCATCATCCAGAATTTACTCCGCATGGCAGTTGTAAGTTGTGTAATGTAAAAGTGAATGGTCGTATTTGTTCAGCCTGTACTTTTCCGGCAATGGAAGGTCAGCAGGTGCTTAACAACACCCAAGAGTTAACCGATGACCGGCAGCTTATTACCCAAATGTTGTTTGTGGAAGGTAATCATTTTTGTCCGTCTTGCGAAAAAACGGGTAACTGCCAATTACAGGCCGTTGCTTATCATTTGAATATGCTCGACAATCATTTCCCGCTTTTTTATCCCGCCCGAAAAGTCGACGCGTCTCATGCCGAGGTTATGATTGATCATAATCGCTGCATTTTTTGTACGCTGTGCGTTAGGGCCAGCCAGCAAAAAGACGGTAAAGATGTGTTTGCTATCAGTGGGCGCGGCCTTAATAAGCATCTGCTTGTTAATGCGCAGAGCGGTTTGTTAAAAGACACAGATATTGAGGCTACCGATCAGGCCGCGCACATTTGTCCAACCGGTGCGATTCTGATTAAGCACACGGCTTATCAAGTGCCGATTGGTGAGCGTATTTACGATCATAAACAAATTGATCAAGTCAGTTTGGAGACGGAGAATTCTCAACATGGCAAATAAAATTAGAGTTGCAACCACCTCGCTGGCTGGTTGTTTTGGTTGTCACATGTCCTTTCTTGATATTGATGAGCGCATGTTGCAATTGGTGGAACACGTTGAATTTGACCGTTCACCCATTACCGACATTGAGCACTGCACAAACTGCGACATCGGGTTGATTGAAGGGGGCGTGTGTAATTCAGAAAACGTGCATGTATTGCGTGAATTTAGAAAAAACTGCAAAATTCTGGTGGCGGTCGGTGCGTGTGCCATTAACGGCGGTTTACCGGCCATGCGTAATTTTATCCCTCTGGAAGAATGTCTGAATGAAGCGTATTTAGATGGCATTGGTGTTGAGAATGCGCAAATACCCAGTGATCCGGAACTGCCCTTATTGTTGGATAAAGTGCGTCCGATTCATGAAGTCGTAAAAATTGATTATTTTTTACCCGGTTGCCCACCCTCGGCAGATGTGTTCTGGAAGTTTTTGACTGATTTAATTGAAGGACGCGAGCCTTCATTGCCTTATGAGTTGGTGCATTATGATTGATCGACGTAAGTAAAAGAAATTGAGATTTCTATTTGCGAAACAGCACAAGCCGAACTGGTTGAAACTGACTATTTATTACGCCATCCCGTTAATAAGGCACATTTATTAAAAGCCATAGACAATGTTAATAAAGGTAATTGTGTAACTATCGATTTAAATTACCTGTAATGAATGTTACTTTTGAACAAGGTGCTTTTGAGGATTTTACTGATTGGGCGACCGAGGATAAAAAACTTTATGACAAGAAATGGATCGCAGTTGCGCAAGAACGCCTTCAACAATTAAGAGCGGGCGAGGTAACAGCACAACCCGCTAATGAGGTGTTTAAAAAAATAACGGCCAGATTTCAGCAATGAATGTTTTGTTTCATCCTGATGCGGAGCTGGAATTAAATGCAGCCATTGATTATTACGAAGCCATAGAAAATGGATTGGGTTACGATTTTTCACTGGAGATTATCACT
>CAIUYS010000195.1 GCA_903903365.1 uncultured Methylococcaceae bacterium | reverse complement strand
AGTCGCCAGAATTATATTATTTTAGTTATTAAAGGCGTGGCCATGATGCTTTGTTAAAGCATTCTCAATTTGGCGACTTAAATGTCACAAAACTGTAACAAATATTTAAATATAATTCAAATAGAAATTACAGTACACTGATACCTTTAGTACTAAAATTGTATATTTATTGATGCTGACACCCAAAATACTCATCGTAGATGATGACCTACGCATACAATCTCTGTTAAAACGCTATCTTTGCGACCAAGGCTTTGTGGTTGAGACTGCGGGCGATGGTGAGCAGATGACCAAAAAACTGGAGCGGAGTCATTTCGATTTGATTGTGCTGGACTGGATGTTGCCGGGTGAAGACGGTCTATCAATTTGTATGCGCTTAAACAATGATGAAAACAGTCCACCCATTATCATGCTGACAGCTAATGGCACCGAAGACTCACGTATTTCCGGTTTGGAAGTGGGTGCGGACGATTATATGGCCAAACCGTTTAATCCTCGTGAATTGGTTGCCCGCATCCATGCCGTATTGCGCCGCCGTCCGCAGACGTTGCCCTCCGCCATTCCAGAAATCAACAGACCACCGATGACATTTGGCCCCTATAAAATTAATTTTTCGGAACGCTGTTTATACAAGGACAATGATAAACTCAATCTGACCGATAACGAATTTGCGATGCTAAAGGTGCTGGCAGATTATGCAGGCACACCCTTGTCTCGCGAACGCTTGGCCTATCTTATTGACGGTCGTACGCATGCCCCTCTCAATCGCTCCATTGATGTTCAAATCTCTCGCTTACGCCGCTTGCTTCAAAGTAATCCAGCGGAACCCTGCTATCTGCAAACGGTTCGGAGCCTGGGTTATATGTTGGTCTTTAACGCTGATTCGGAATGAAGTTTTTTCCGAAAACACTGCTGGGACGCACGCTCCTGCTAATTTTTCTGTTTATGGTATTAAATGCCATTATCATACGAATAATCCTTTTAATTTTTGTAGCAACACCTGCAGCCGACAGATTCGCCTATTTAAGTGAATCAATAGCCGTTTTTGCCGAGGATATGATGGTGCGAAGCAATGAAGAGTCTAAACAACATATAACCGAACAACTGCACCAACATACAGGCATGATCATCAAAGACAGCATTGACAACAGCCTGGAGGATACGCCTTCTTACATAGGTTTTATAAATAGTTGGAAAGAGATCCTGAGCAAGAACAACAATAATCTGATACTTCGCTATCAGGAACAGCCGGAACGCACGTTATGGTTGGTGCATACCAAGCCCCCTCAATTTTCATTAAGTATTCCGTTCAACCTTATCGGTGTAATGAACAAAACGGCAGGGGCAATTATTATCTTAACCTTAAGCGTGTTGATGCTCATTGCTTATTTTGCTGTGCGTCACCTCAATCGGCCTTTACAAGAACTGGCCGAAGCCGCTAAATCCATAGGAAAAAATATAAATAGTGTGGATATTAATCCGCGTGGACCTGAAGAAGTCCGTGCCGTGGGGCGAGCTTTAAACGAGATGAAGGCCGATCTTGATCGAATGATTAAGGCGCAGGAGTTTATGTTGGCGGGTATTTCCCATGACTTGCGCACACCCTTGACCCGCCTTCGTCTGGCAACAGAAATGATAGCGGATGAAAGTGATGATCTAAGCGACGGAATGAAGGAAGATATCCAGGAAATAGACGTAATCTTGCATGACATTATTGAGTTAGCGAGATTTACTATCGAATCAACCGAACCTTGGAAAATTGGCAGCATCAAATCGGTTTTATTGGATACCAAAGAAAAATATCAACGTGCCCATATTAATCTGACTTTACTGGCGGACAACAATTCGCTGCCGGTGCGCTATAAACCAATGGCCTTGCAGCGGCTTTTATATAACCTGATTGATAATGGCATCAAGCATGGCGGCGGTGCAATTACCCTTAGCGCCCGAAGTAAGGGCAATAAAATGGATTTATGCGTCTCTGATCAAGGACCCGGTCTGCCCATAAAAATGCATAAACGCCATTCATTTTCTGACCTTACCGAGCAACCATGTCATGGCAACGGCCTGGGCTTGATTATTGTACAACGCATCGCGCAATTGCACGAAGCCGAATTAACCCTGGGCAACAACACCCAAGGCGGTGCCGAAATCACCTTAAGCATACCAGCTTGTTTGGATCGCGTATAAACAAACAGGTGCATGACGCAATGCTTATGCAGTCGTTTTACAGCATTATAAATACTTGAAAATGATGATAAAAAAAACGGGACACACAAAAAATAATCAGGCGGCATCATTGCATACAGTTGAACAACGTATTGTTATAGTTGCCAACTCAAGGCAACCGCAAAATCGCTTCGTCTCCGCTCAGCGAACGGCTTCACTTTTATCAGCCACTATTTCAATACTGATCGGCGGCC
Source organism: uncultured Methylococcaceae bacterium (assembly GCA_903903365.1). Classification (GTDB taxonomy): domain Bacteria; phylum Pseudomonadota; class Gammaproteobacteria; order Methylococcales; family Methylomonadaceae; genus Methylobacter_C. Next base: position 1,129 of record CAIUYS010000195.1, on the reverse strand, counting down.
TTATAATAACTGAACCCTTATTTGCCGCTGACGCAACCCAACTCAATAAAATTCAGGCGCCGTCACTTGACAATGCCCCATCAAAAGTTGCCGCTAAAGCCAAGCTAAAAAATGAACCGCCGTTACCACTTGATAAAATCACCTTAAATGCAATGACCGTGCTTGCAAAAACCCCGCAAGCCCCCGATGATCCTTATAACCCAGATTATACCGTCGGCAAATCCGGCACAGCCACCAAAACGGATACCCCCCTTATGGATACGCCATTATCCATAGAAGTCATACCCATAGCCGTCATGCAAGATCAACAAGCCATTCAACTGGCTGATGTAACCAAAAATGTGAGTAGTGTTTTTAAGGGTACCTCTTTAGGCGGTTTTGTCGAACAGTTTATGATTCGTGGCTTTAACACAAGTTACACAAACTATTATGATGGCTACCGATTTCCACAAGGCAGCGGACTATCTCTCGCTAATGCAGAACGTGTTGAGGTTATAAAAGGCGCAGCGGCCAATCTCTATGGACGTATCGAACCCGGCGGCATGATTAATGTCGTCACCAAACGCCCACAAAAAACGCCTTATTACGCGTTGGAACAACAGTTTGGTTCTTATGATCTTTATCGCACAACGGCCGATGCGACAGGCGCCCTTACTAAAAATGGCGCTTTGCTGTACCGATTAAATCTGGAGTATTTAAACAAAAATTCTTTTCGTGATTATGGTTTTAATAATCGTGTTTTTGTTGCCCCGTCACTTACCTGGAAAATAACTGATCGTACCCAGCTTGATCTGGACTTTATGTACTCTGATCAAAATGCGTTGGTCGATTATGGCGTACCCGCCAATAGCCAGACACATCGTCCTGCCAACATTCCTGTTTCACGGTATTTAGGTGAGCCTTCCACCGACAAAAGTCATTCAACACTTTACAATACAGCGGCTACCTTAACGCATGCGCTTAATGATGACTGGAAAGTGTCGACTAAATTTAATTATGTAAACAGAAATCTGGATTTTCCACAAACATCGCCGTTTCCATCTCCCTTGGCTTTCAATGCACAAACCGGCTTATTGCAAAGATTTTATCTCGAGGGCATAAACAACCTTGATTCCTACTTTGGCACGGT
>CAIUYS010000194.1 GCA_903903365.1 uncultured Methylococcaceae bacterium | reverse complement strand
TACTTATTGGGTTTCTTTCTCTGGCATGGTTGTGGTGCGCAATGCGCACCCTACTCGGCTAGCCGTAACCCGACACAGATACGTCGATTTGTCGGGTTACGCTGTCGCTAACCAGACCTACGCGACTGACACTGCCCACACTTTAGTTATTAAAGACAGAATTTTCAAAAAGACAAGGCACAAGTTGAACGATCCAAGCTATCAGGCCGTCACCTTGTGCCTTGTGCCTTGTGCCTTTTACCTTTTACCTTTAACCTACATCATTTCAACGACAATGTTTCTGCACGACCTACCACTTCAATTGTGAGCTTGTCCTCTTTAAGCAACCAACCAATTGCACGCTGAACGTCACTTTTACTAATTTCAGTTTCATTAGTAATTTTAGTTACACTAGCTGATCCGTTTTTATCCAGATATTGCCAGACCTTACCTGCATCATCACCGATTGTACTAAGCATTTTAAGTCACCTGTTTAAGTGTTGATTGAAGTTATTAGGGTTTTTTAGTGATAAGCTCAGGTAACGTAATATTTAATTCAAGTGTTTCCTGATTTTCATCCTGCTCAAAACTAACAGAAATTGCATCCTGACCCACGTTAACATATTTCTGTATAACTTCCAGTAATTCTTTTTGCAACTGCGGAAGGTAAGAGGGTTGGTTAAGTGAGGATCGCTCATGAGCAACCAGAATTTGCAATCTTTCTTTTGCAAGGGATGCAGAACTGACTTTAGATGATTTAAAATAATCCAGTAAACTCATTGCTTACTCCCGAAAAATTTCCTAAAGAACCCTTTTTTATCATCGATAAAACGATGCGGCCTATTTTCACCTAAATAACGGGCAACAATATCTCCATAAGCTTGACCCGCATCGCTTACCTCATCAAGAATTACAGGGGTACCGGAGTTTGATGCATTTAACACGGATTTGGATTCTGGAATAACACCCAACAAATGCAGTGACAAAATATCCTGCACATCTTCAACGCTCAGCATTTCGCCCAGCTTTACTCTTTCCGGGGAATAGCGGGTTAACAACAAGTATTCTTTAATAGGCTCCAGGTTTTGTTCCGCCCGGTAAGATTTACTGGCTAAAATCCCAAGCATTCGATCCGAATCACGCACCGAAGATACTTCGGGATTGGTGACAACAAAGGCATCATCAGCAAAATACATCGCTAAATGAGCGCCTTTTTCAATACCGGCGGGAGAATCACAGACTATATATTTAAAATCTTTTTTCAACTCATCTAAAATCCTGCCCACACCTTCCTGACTTAAAGCATCTTTATCGCGCGTTTGTGAAGCAGGCAAGATGTAAAGTAAATTGCAGTTTTTATCCCGAATCAAGGCCTGATTAAGCGTGGCTTCGCCATTGATGACATTAACAAAGTCATAAACTACACGGCGCTCACAGCCCATGATTAAGTCCAGATTACGTAAACCTACATCAAAGTCAATGACTGCAGTTTTATGACCCTTTTTGGCCAGTCCCATGGCAATTGCGGCACTTGTGGTTGTTTTACCCACACCGCCTTTACCGGATGTTACAACTATGATTCTTGCCACAAATTTTTCCTCTACGTTAATGGGGTAGCACTATATCTTTGATAATTAATGCCTGGTCTTGTAAATAGATCTGAACAGGTTTGTTTCGTACCGACTCATCCAAATCTTCGCTGATTTTATAATTACCGGCAATAGAGATAAGCTCCGCTTGTAAATCAAAACAGAAAATACGCGCATCGCTATTTCCACGCACACCCGCCAAGGCTCGACCTCTTAAGGTATTGTAAACATGAATATTACCCTCGGCCATTATTTCTGCGCCCGCACTGACCTGAGACAAAATGACCAAATCACCTGCCGCGTAAATACGTTGCCCTGAACGGATAGGCTGAGTAATTAACGTCGTTGCGGTAGCATAGGCATCTATGTCTACAGCTACATCGGTTTTTGTTTCTATAACTGGAACGACGATGGTTTTTTGTTTTTTATTTTCAACCGAAACACTGCCGCTATGCATCGAATAAACGGGAATAAGCAACTCTAATGCTTGTTTATTCTGCTGTGTGTTACCGCCACGAATCCCTACCGGCAACAAAGCGGCCTTACGAATCGTGCCCGTAAGTGCAACGATATCAATATCGTAACCCCGTTTATTTATTTCCTGCAAATCCAGCACTACCGGTGAATTTTTAAAAAACTCCGGTGCCAAGCTGGTTTTTTCTTGAAGTTGTTGTTCGATAACAGCCAAGTCATCACTCGCCACAACCAAAACAGGTACAGAAAAAGTACTGCTCTTAAATTCTAGCGCCATCGGTGTCTTAGGTGTTTTTTGAGAGTCTGTCGACATCCGTTAAGCCTACTTAATGATTGATGTTTGAATTCTAACATTGCTGATAAAAAAAATCATTTTTCAAGTGTTAATAGTTAATCCCCTGGGCTTTCAACAAACAAATATGTTTACTCATTCACGAAAATTAAATCACCGGATCTATGCCGATAATAGTTAACAACATGAGTAACAAACAAGTCTCAGCCGATAACACAGGATTGACTTAGCCCCATAAAAAAAGGTCGCATTCTTACGAATGCGACCCTTTTTATTTCAAAGCGAGTAACTGATGCTACCTGCAAGAAAAATTGCTGCTTAACGTTTCGAGTATTGAGGACGTTTTCTGGCTTTATGTAAGCCAACTTTTTTACGTTCTACAATACGCGAGTCACGAGTTACAAAACCCGCTTGCCTAAGGGCTGGACGCAACGCTTCATCATAGACCATCAATGCACGCGTTAAACCGTGACGAATAGCGCCTGCCTGACCAGAAGGGCCGCCGCCTTTAACAATCACATTGATATCAAACTTGGTGGCCATATCAACCAATTCAAGTGGCTGACATGAAACCATCTGGTCGGTTTTACGACCAAAATATTCTTCGATGGTTTTCTTGTTAATAGTGATCTTTCCAGTGCCTGATGTTGCGTAAACGCGTGCAATTGCACTTTTACGACGACCTGTTCCGTAATACTGAGCTGCTGCCATGATCTACTCGCTTATAATTCTAAAACTTTTGGCTGTTGAGCCTGATGATCGTGTTCAGGTCCTGCATACACTTTCAATTTCTTGAACATTGCACGGCCTAATGGATTGTTTGGTAACATACCTTTAACAGCGGTAGTAAGAATACGATCAGGGAACGTTTGTCTTAATTTACCTAAAGTTACGGTTTTCAGATTACCAATATAACCGGTATGATGCTGATATAATTTATTTTTTTCTTTATTGCCGGTAACGCCGATTTTTTCTGCGTTAACAACAATAATGTAATCACCGGTATCAACATGCGGCGTGTATTCTGGTTTGTGTTTGCCACGAAGACGTAGTGCAATCTCAGAAGCAAGGCGACCCAGCGTCTTCCCATCTGCATCAACTACATACCAATCGCGCTTAACTTCTGCTGCTTTTGCACTAAATGTTTTCATCGTTACTTAGTCTTTCTCTAAAGGCTCAATAAAAGAGCGAGAATTTTACTAAACATTGTGGTTTTTTTCAATGTTTATTTATAATTTAGGCGCCAGGTGCAAGATGTCAATAACCTTGCCTTCACTTTATAATTTATTACACAGGTAATTTATAATAAAAATGAGTTTAACCTAAACCCACCTATTTCGACAAGTGTACAACATTACCCCCTATACGATCAAGGTGTAAATAACCTTGCCTTCAATTTATAGCTTAATATTTAACGAATGTAATTTACGATACAAGTGGGTTCGCTCCATACCCACCGCCGCCGACAGCTTGGCAACACTGCCTCCTGTTCGCTCAAAATGATATTCCAGATAAGCTTTTTCAAAATGATCGCGAGCATCTTTTAACGGCAGATTAAAAAACTCGGGAACCGACAGCGACGCCATCACATCACCAACAACCGATCCCAGCGCTGACTTTACTTCATCCAACTCGATATCTTCGCCTACACCCAAAATCATTAGGCGCTGCACCAGATTTTTTAATTCCCGTACATTGCCCCGCCAACTGTAGTTGCGTAAAAAATTTTGTGCTGCCATGGAAAATTTCCGAAAAGCCAGCTTATCCAGACTAACAAAATAATCGACATAAAAACTTAATAATCCCGGCACATCCTCACTATGCTCTCTAAGTGGAGGAATAATGAGTGTCACTTCATTCAGCAAATAATACAAATCCTGCCTGAACCGCCCGGACTTGACCTCTTCATCCATCGCAATCCGGGTTGACGCGACCACTCTGACATCAACGCGTACCGCCTCGCTGCCGCCCACACGCAAAAAAGAACTTGATTCCAGAGCACTTAGCAGTCGCAACTGGGTTTCCTTGTCCATGCCGCCTATTTCGCTCAAAAACAACGTCCCTTTATGCGCTCTCTCTAACAGGCCCGGATGAATTTTGCCCAAGCTTTCTTTACCAAAAAACTCTACGGCCGAATTTTCAGGCGATATACTGCCTACCGCCACATCAATAAAGGGGCCGTTTCGATGCGCACTATTGTTATGCAGATAACGGGCATACAATTCTTTACCGACACCCGCCTCGCCAACGAACAATAAGCGGGTATCATGTTGAGCCAAGCGCTTTAATTGATCCTTGATTCTGGCGACCGTCGCACTCTTGCCTACCGGCTCAATATCAACAACCAATTGCTTTCTGAGCCCATCATTTTCTTTTTGAAGATTTCCCGCTTCCAGGGCTCTTTCAACAATCAACAACAATTTTGCCAGCGACAATGGTTTCTCAAGAAAATCATAAGCACCCAACCGGGTCGCTTCCACTGCCGACTCAACCGAGCCATGCCCGGACATCATGACCACCGGGCATAGCATAACATCTTCGGCAACCCATTCTTTTAACAAGGTAATGCCGTCCGTATCAGGCATCCAGATATCAAGCAGGAT
>CAIUYS010000193.1 GCA_903903365.1 uncultured Methylococcaceae bacterium | reverse complement strand
GCGGTAAAGCCATTGTGCAATTAGACGGATTGACGCGGCGCAATGCCGGACTGAGCCTGGATGATAAGGCCGTCATTGAAGCGGTCGCCTGTAAACCCGCCATCCGCATCGTCCTTACGCCCACAACCATTAGCCCGAATCCGCGTGATATGGACTATATTGGCAGTCTGCTTGATGGCTTGCCTGTTCAAAAAGGCGATCTGCTACGTGCGCATCTATTTGGCAGTCGTTCGGCGGAATTTAAAGTCGACAGTACGGTGCCCGAAGGTGCCGTGCTGATTAATCCCACCACAGCCTTGGTGATCGGCAACTCGGCTGGCGGCAAGAAGCGCTCCGGATCTGGCGCACAACGTTTGTCTTATGAAGATGTTGGCGGACTTAAAGGTCAGGTGCGGCGCATTCGGGAAATGATTGAGTTACCTCTAAAGTATCCGGAAGTCTTTGAACGGTTAGGTATCGATGCGCCCAAAGGCGTCTTGCTCAGCGGACCGCCTGGCTGCGGTAAAACTCTGATCGCTCGTATTATTGCGCAAGAAACCGATGCTGAATTTTTCACGATCAGCGGTCCGGAGATTGTGCACAAGTTTTACGGTGAAAGTGAAGCGCATTTACGCAAAATTTTTGAAGAAGCGGGACGTAAAGGCCCCAGTATAATTTTTCTGGATGAAATCGATTCCATTGCGCCGCACCGTGACAAGGTCGTCGGTGATGTCGAAAAACGTATCGTGGCACAATTACTGGCCTTAATGGATGGCCTGAAGAGTCGGGGCAAAGTCATCGTTATTGCTGCCACCAACCTGCCTAATGCCATTGATCCAGCGTTGCGGCGCCCCGGTCGTTTTGACCGGGAAATCAGCATTCCTATCCCCGACCGTGATGGTCGCCGCGAAATCATTGAAATTCACAGTCGAGGCATGCCGATTAATGACGATGTCCAGCTAAACATTGTGGCGGACGTAACCCACGGTTTTGTTGGTGCTGATTTGGAAGCCCTATGTCGGGAAGCCGCCATGAGCGCCTTGCGCCGCTTGCTGCCTGAAATCGATTTTAGTGCCGCCGAAATACCTTATGAACGTTTGGCGGCGTTGACAGTGACTATGGATGATTTTCGCGCGGCCTTGTGTGAGGTATCGCCCTCCGCGATTCGTGAACTATTTGTCGATATTCCCGATGTCCGCTGGGAAGATGTCGGCGGCTTGGATGATTTGCGCCGGCGCCTGATAGAGTCTGTGCAATGGCCGATTAAATACCCCGAGCTCTATCAACAAGCAGGGGTTAAACCACCGAAAGGGTTGTTGTTAGCCGGACCGCCCGGGGTGGGCAAGACTCTGATTGCCAAGGCTATTGCCAATGAAAGTGGCGTTAACGTTATTTCTGTTAAAGGGCCGGCGTTGATGTCGCGCTATGTCGGCGATTCTGAACAAGGTGTGCGTGAACTATTTCACAAAGCCCGTCAGGCATCGCCGTGTATTATTTTTCTGGATGAAGTCGATTCTGTAGTGCCCTCGCGCGGTGAAGGCTCGACTGATTCACACGTTGCCGAACGGGTGTTGAGTCAATTCTTATCAGAAATGGATGGTCTGGAAGAGCTTAAAGGCGTGTTTGTGATGGGAGCCACTAATCGTGCCGATTTGATTGATCCGGCCATGCTCCGGCCCGGACGCTTTGATGAAATCATTGAATTGGGCTTGCCCAATGAAGCGGCGCGGCAACAAATTCTGGCCGTGCATTTGCGCAACAAGCCGCTGGGGGACAACATTCGTGTTGATGACTTGGCAGCGCGGTGCGTGGATGCCAGCGGTGCCGAATTGGCCGCTGTGTGTAATCGTGCTGCCTTGGCTGCGTTACGGCGTGCCGTACAACAATGCAAAGGCGATGACGTGCCGACAAAACTAGCCGTGCGTATAGAGCAACATGATTTTGATGAAGTGATTGCTGACATGTTTGGGGATGAGGCCAATCGGTGATGATTGAAGTACAAACCGGACTGGCTATTTATCTGTACGGTTTTGCTTTGCCTGATTCAGTCGCACCACCGATTTTGGGCGTCGATGATGAGCATTTAATCAGCACCCATCAATGCGCGGGCTTTACGGCAATTATCAGTTCCGTGGCATTGGCGGATTTTACCGGCGACATCGGTGAAAACAATGTCCAGAATATCGCCTGGCTAACACCACGCGCATGTCGGCATGCGCTGGTTATCGACAAGCTGATGGAACAAGGGCCGGTTTATCCGTTATCGTTTGGTACCCTGTTTTCCGGTTTGAGTGCGTTGGAACGGGAAATGACCGAGCGCTCTGCTGATGTGTTGGCGGTGTTGCAACAGATAACCGGCTGCCAGGAATGGTCGCTGGAAGCAACGCTGGATCGTAAACAGGCCGTTGATGTTTTATTAACAGAAGGTCTGCAAACTGGGCGCTTTAGTTTGCCGGAAGCCTCAGGTCGCCGTCATCTGGAAGAACAGAAATTACGCCGCCAGTTGACTGCCGGGTTAAATGACTGGTTAACGGATTGCTTAATGTCTCTGCATAATGACTTGCAGCCCTTGACGCGGGATTTTCGCTCGCGGCGGTTGCTGGATGATAAAGTGTTACAGTGGGCTTTTTTGCTGCCGGTGGCACAGGTTGAAGCCTTTCAACACGAGGTCAGCGTTATGGCCAACCGGTATGAAGTCTATGGTTTTCGTTTTCGGGTAACAGGGCCGTGGGCGGCTTATAGTTTTTGCCAGCTCGCCGTGGCATGAGTTGGTTGCTGTATGGCATCGTTAATGACGATGCGCAGTTCGTTCTTGAGCCAACGCTACAATTAATTAAAGGGGCGGGGTTGGCGGCTATCGTTAAAGCCTGCGACACGGAAATAAGTCGGGAACCCGCTGTGGTTTTGGCTTTTGGTGAGCAGGTGCTGCGACTTCATCAACAAACCACGTTGATTCCCATGCGTTATGGAAGTGTGCTGGCAGACGAGGACTCAGTAATAGCCCACTTGCTCGACAATCAGGCGCGCTATCAAACCCGTCTGGCCGAGTTGGATAATTGTGAAGAAATGGGTCTACGGATAACGCTGGATGTTATCCCGGATGATATCACTGCCACGCCGCCGCAAGTGAGCGGTTACCATTATTTACTGGCGAGAAAACGCGCTTACGCCATACCCGAGCAGGCCGAACAGCAAGCCGGTAGGGTGAATGCTGCCATGGCCGGACTGTATCGGCAGCACTGCGCGGCTCTTAGCGTTTTTAATGGACGTCAGACTTATCTATTGAGCTATTTAGTGCCACGTAACCAGTTACCTGCATTTTGTGAGCGTTTAAAAGCCTTGGCCGATAGCAGCGCAGATTTGGGTTTTATTAGTGGCCCTTGGCCCCCTTATAATTTTGCCGGTTAACTGGCTTGACTGGAGGTAATCCGTGATGAGTGACAATTCCCTTAAAAAGAGCTTTGAAGTTCGCTACGACATGCTCCTTAACGCTATTCCATCGTCGGTGTTGATCATCGATAGACAGCTACAGGTGCTTTCGGTGAATCAAAATTTTTTATCAAAAAGTCTGCGTAGCAAAGAGAGCACGGTGGGCCGCTTGTTAGCCGATGTATTTCCGCTGGTTATTTTACAAAGCACCGGCATTGAAGAAAGCATACGCAATGTGTTTAATAGCGGTGTCGCCATTAAGGGTCAAAAAATGACTTATCGTGCGCCGGGTGTGCCGCTGAGAATTTATTATTACTCTATTTTACCGGTTCCCAATGATCAGATTATGCTGATTATGGAGGATGTCACCGAGCAGGTGCGCCTGTCTGAAGAAGTGCGTCGCGTTGAGCGGCATCTGGCTTCAGTCGTGGAAAGTGCCAGCGATATTGTGCTGTCGACCGATATTGACGGGCGCATTTTGACGTGGAATTCAGCCGCGGAAAAGCAATCCGGCTTAACGACACAGGAAGTTCATGGTGTCTTCTTTTATGATCTCTGTGATGCCAATCAAAAATCGGCGGTTCGGATGATTTTTCAGCGCATGAAAGCAGGCAATGAACCGCACACCACCGAATTTCATTTATTAACACCTAGCAAAGGGGGCAGCATTTTGATTTCCTGGGTATTTTCACCGATGTTGGATGATTACGGTAAAACGGTAGGAACCGTGGTGGTTGGTCGTGATTTGGCCGAGCGGCGCAAACTGGAATTGCAATTGCGCCAATCGCAGAAATTAACGGCCTTAGGCGTTATGGCGGGGGGCATTGCCCATGAAATCCGTAATCCGCTGGCCGTTTGTTCGTCATCCGCACAATTTTTATTGGAAGATAATGTCTCCCCTGAATTTCATAAAGAATGTGCGCGAAAAATACAAACCAATATTCAAAAAGCCTCTGCGATTATCGAAAATCTGCTGCGCTTTGCTCGCTCATCGCTGGATACCGACATGAGTGAAGTCGATCTGATAACGGTATTGACGGAAACCATTGAACTGGTGACCAATCAAGCCAAAGTGCAGAAAATTCAAATTCAGTTGTCCGTACAAAAAACCGTTATATTGGTGACGGGGGTGTCGGGTTTGTTACAGCAGGTTTTTATGAATATTTTTCTTAATGCCATTAACGCCATGCCGCAAGGCGGCATGTTAAACATTACGGTTAACACCATTGAAGACCGAGTTATTGTGCGCGTGACTGACACGGGCGTTGGTATTCCTCCCGGTGAGTTGGAAAAAATATTTGATCCGTTTCATACCTCCTCACCGGTAGGACAAGGCACCGGACTGGGTTTGTCTATTTGCTACAGCATTATTCGCCAACACCTGGGCTCTATTCAGGC
>CAIUYS010000192.1 GCA_903903365.1 uncultured Methylococcaceae bacterium | reverse complement strand
CCGAGGAGATATGTAACGCACAACCCACCACCGACACCTATAGCATGACCCAAGGACAAGACGAATTCTATTATGCACTACCTTACGACAAAATGGATGTTGCTTTACTGGCTTACAACAACGGTGAGTCAAGCACCCTTTTGGCAAAGCAGTTGGGGATTAGTCTTGAGCAAGCGGAATTTATTTATCATGACATTCAGGCCAAACGTAAAACCACGGCTATGTTGCACTGGCCGGGTATTCCAATGGAGGCAGTGATTGGTCCAAATAATAAACCACCTGTATTGGGCTAAGATAAAAATTATAGGATAAAGGTAATTCAGCCCCCCCCCTCTTTGACAAAGAGGGGGGGGGATTTTATTAGATAAATCCCCCTCAGTCCCCTCGCTTTGCCCTCCCCCTTTTTCAAAGGGGAGGTGAATAATTACTAGCAAAGATAAGCTGAGAAAAATTATGACTATTAAAATTGTGCGTAGAGAATGGTTACTGGTTGCCTTAACGATGCTGTTACTTTTAGGGTGTGAACAATCTAAACAAGAGAAAAAATCAATGATATCAACAACTCAAAATGAAACTTTAGACTGGAGAGCATTTGAACAAAAGAAGGTTGTTTTTGGTCACCAATCGGTGGGAAATAATATTCTCAACGGTATAAAGCGATTGGCAGATCGAGATGGCGTTAAGATTAATATTCATGAACAACGATCTCCTCCAACCATGAATGGTATCAGTCATTTTCCCATAGGCGGTAACGGTGACTCATTATCCAAGATTCAGGATTTTGCTGCAGCGATTGACGCTGGTGCTGCCCAAGGAGCAGACATAGCAATGATGAAGCTTTGTTATGTAGATTTCGATACTACCACCGATGCCAAGAAAGTAGCTGATGAATACATTGCAAGCATGGAATATTTATCTCAGAAATACCCAAACACTAGTTTCATAGCGGTTACCTCACCCTTACTGGTTACTCAATCTGGACCCAAAGCTTGGATCAAAAAAATTATAGGCAAACAACCAAGTGGTTATTTAGATAATTTAAGGCGTTGGGAATTTAATTCGCGACTTCGCGAGCGATATGTTACTGCCGGTCGATTGTTTGATCTTGCTCAAGTCGAGGCTCAATCTAATGGTAAAACCTGCCGGGTGGTCGTGGATGGGCAAGAGGTTGAGGCACTGTGTACCGAGCTTACCAATGACGGAGGGCATCTCAATGAATTAGGACAAGAATTGGTAGCCGCAGCCTTTATTAGCTTTATCAGCTCTTTTAATGACAAACAGGTTGCAAGATGAGCCCCGTATCGAAGGACATACTGATGGCCCATCGGCGCCGTTGGCCAGATCGTTCCATTACTTTAGCTTCATGCTTATGGTTACTGGCATGCTCCCCTGGTTTAAGATTATTGGTGATACACGCCATGGCTCGCTGGCTATATCTAAAACGAATATCTGGCGGTCGATTAACATGGTTCTGGAATATCATTTATAGCCCACTTGCTCTACTTAAGGTAGCAGAAAGGCACACCAACAAAACACATATTAGCAATGACTGTGAAATTGAGGGTTACATTTGTTTTTCTGATCAAGGACATATAATTTTTGGTGCCATAAAAAGTGGTTCCGGCTCAGTGATTGGTACTCGAGTTACCATCGGTATGAGCCACGTTGATGGCGGTCGTCCGACGATTGGACGCAATGTGTGGATTGGTTCAGATTGTGTGATTTATGGCTCCATTAGTATCGGTGATGGTGCCACATTACTGCCGGGTACCGTACTAACCAAGAACATCCCTGCAAATATAGTAATGCAGGGTAATCCCGCACGGTTAGTATTACAGAATTTTGATAACTCCGAATTACGGGATCTCCAGGATATGGATGCTATACAGTATATAAAAAAAAAATGGGAAGCATAAATGTTCGAGAATATTCGTGCCGACATTATGCGTACATTTCGTAGCAAAGAGTCCAGTCGGCCCTTTAATTACTTGTATTCACTTTGGGTAAATTATGGACTTCGAGCGCTAGTGATATACCGCTTTGGACGCTGGCTAAATTATGTACCTAAACACAGCTTGATCTGGTTCATTACGCTTTTCCTTTACCCCATTTACTGGTTAATGTCAGCGTGGATAAGAAATGCCTATGGTATTGATCTTGATCAAAGCGCTGATATTGGCCCTGGTTTTTATATAGGTCACTTTGGAGGAATTGAGGTAAAAAACTGTCGTATTGGATCGCACTGCAATATTCTACAACAAGTAAAATTAGGATCGGCCAAGACTACAGATAAAACGCTAGTGATTGGTGAACGTGTTTATATTGGTGCTCATGCACATATATATGCTGATGTTACTATTGGAGATG
>CAIUYS010000191.1 GCA_903903365.1 uncultured Methylococcaceae bacterium | reverse complement strand
GCACCCGCGAGCTCCGCCATTGCGGTCTGGGTCGGGCTACCGTTGACCACGAAAGCACCCGATAAGGCGGCCGTTGCATTCGCTGCCGACAAGCCCAAAATATCAGCATCCTCGTCCACCCGTTCATGATGCCGCACGGCAAAAACACGCGAAGTGGCCGCACTTTGGGCAATTATAATCACAAAGCAGGATAAGGCGATAGGGATAACGGCTAGCGCCTCATCCCAGCTCACCGCGGGAAAGGTGAACGAAGGTAGTCCGCCGGGTACCGGCCCGATGACGGCAATGCCGTGACCGGCAAAATCGTAACTATAGCTGGCGGCAATACCGGCTACCACTATAATTAGTGGCACGGGAAACCGTGGCAGAAAGTGGCGACATCCCAGTATGCAACTTACCACCAGCACCGATAAACTGAGCGTGGGTAGATTGACCAGCAACAAGCCATCGAAAATTTGTTGTAACTGCTCAATCGTTTTATGCGCAGTCACGGGTATACCAGACATTTCACCCAGCATGGCGATTCCGATCTGAAACCCGACACCGGTAAGAAACCCAACCAAAACGGTACGTGAAAGAAAATCAGCCAGAAAACCCAGCTTAAACATTCGCGCCAGCAACAACAATCCGGCCGTCAGTAACGCGACCGTACCCACTAACGCCATATATTTGACGCTGGCTTGCGGTGCCATACCCGACAGTCCACTGGAAAAAATAGCCGCAGTTGCTGAGTCTGCCGCTACCACCAGATGCCGGGAGGAGCCGAAAATAGCAAACATAAGCAACGGCAGCAGAGCCGTATAAAGTCCGGTTACGGCAGGCGTACCTGCGATACGGGTATAACCCAGTATCTGTGGAATATTCATCGACGCCAAGGTCAAACCGGCGATAGCATCACGCACAGCACCGCGCCGGCTTAAAGGTCTAAGACCGGCAAAAAAATTCAGCCATATCGCCATCGCAGGTTAACTCTCTTCGGGTGTCCAGTCACTGGCGCAATCCAGCAAGTATCCGCTTTCAGGCTTTACTTGACTTACCTTATCAATTTTTCCGACTTGCTTTGTCTGCTTTTTCTGCTTTTGCTCGGCATCATGGTACTTGTTACGAATTTCGTCCATATTCACATGCGTAGGCGGCAGCTTAAGACCCATTTCGTCCAGCGTATCAGCGATTATCTCCGAGATGGCAAGATCCCGAAACCATTTGTGGTTGGCCGGAATAACATACCATGGTGCAATCTTGGTACTTGTCCGCTCCAAGGCCTCTTCGTAAGCTTCGATGTATTTGGGCCATAACTCACGCTCGGAATAATCGGCATCGGTAATTTTCCAGTTTCGGGCGGGATCATCAAGCCGCTGTTTGAAACGTGCCAACTGCTCATCCGGACTGATGTGCAAAAAAAACTTCAAAATTCGGGTGCCGTTGCTTGCGAGCATCTTCTCAAAATCATTGATCAAGTCGTAGCGTTTTGACCAGACCGACTTTTCAGCCAATTTGTGAACCCGCACCACCAGCACATCCTCATAATGCGAACGATTAAAAATAACGACTTCTCCCTTGCCCGGTGTATGCAAATGAGCTCGCCAGAGAAAATCGTGGGCGGCTTCATCTTTACTGGGCTGTTTAAAGCCGAACACAGAGGTTCCTTGCGGGTTCATTCCACTAAACAAATGCCGAATCACGCCATCTTTACCCGCCGCATCCAATGCCTGCAATACAACCAGCAGAGATTGATCGCCATCTGCATAAAGCAAATACTGTAGCTTGTCCATTCGGGCAACTTGTTCTTGTATTATCGGCAGCGCTTTTTCGTGGGACTCGTGCTTACCGGTAAATGAAGGATCAATTTTATCCAGGTGAATTTTTCCACCGGGTTCAACAACAAATTTTTTACGATAACTCATGATTGCGTTTCCTTATTTAATTTTGATGGGTTATTGGTATCTCACCGCCACGGCCATTAAGTTAAGCAAAAGTATTTTTGTAGGAGCAGGCTACGCCGATGATACGGGTATCTAGTCGCCAAGATATGAAACTGCAAACTTACAATCAAAGACCTGGGTAACAATTGGTTGCTGTACAGGGCACTGACTTTCGATATTCCTGCCGGAATGACGGCACTTTTACGCTCGACTTGACTTGTTTATCACGAAGATCGCTTCGTTTTCCCTAAAAAGAGAAAGAGCGCTTTCAGGGGTGTAGATATTTATACCCCTAAAGAGACCGTGAATTTCTCAAATCCAAAATAATAATATAACAAAACACATCTGTGTGGGACAAAAAAAGCACTCAACATGAGCCAAGATGCAAAATTCAGAAACATAGTGGTTAACCATGAACCGGGGCATTCCCGCGAAGGCTTTGTTATATCACGGGCATGGCCCGCTCGTACAGGTATCATTAAGGCTGTGATCTTGCAGAGTCAGGCATCGATTGGGGGTATTTATGTGAGCTACCTAAATAATTATTTGGACTTGTACAAACAGGTAGGCACTCTCATGCAGAATACTTACACGAAGGTAAAGTAAAGATCACGAAGCCGATTGTTATTCCGTTTTATTTT
>CAIUYS010000190.1 GCA_903903365.1 uncultured Methylococcaceae bacterium | reverse complement strand
GATTTATCAATCCAAGATCCTTTTTACATCTTGCCGTTAATCATGGGTATTACCATGAAAATTCAGCAAGGTCTAAATCCAGCTCCGATTGATCCTATTCAAGCTAAAGTGATGAAGATGTTCCCTATCGTCTTTACCATTTTCTTTCTATTTTTTCCGGCAGGTTTGGTTTTATACTGGGTTATTAATAATACCCTGTCTATCATTCAACAAACCTACATCACCAAGCAAATAGAAAAAGCGGCATAACTTGCTTTTAAATCAAGATACCATTGCAGCAATTGCAACACCGCCAGGGAATGGCGGTGTGGGTATTATTCGCATTTCAGGAACCTTGGTCACTGAAATCGCCAAACAACTACTTAATAAATCATTATTTCCCAGACACGCATTGTTTACTTCGTTTATAGATAACGACGGATGCGTCATTGATTCTGGTATTAGTCTTTATTTTCCCGCACCCGCCTCTTACACCGGCGAAGATATACTTGAATTACAGGGACACGGCGGTTCAGTCGTACTGGACATGTTGTTGCGGCGAGTGCTTTCACTCGGTGCCCGATTAGCCAATCCTGGTGAATTTACCGAACGCGCTTTTTTAAATAATAAACTCGACTTGGCACAAGCTGAAGCCGTTGCTGATTTAATTGAAAGCAGTACCGAACAATCGGCACGCTCGGCACAAAAATCCATGCAAGGTGTTTTTTCAACACAAATCAATGAACTGGTTACAGAGCTAACGGAACTTCGTATCTACGTTGAAGCCGCTATCGATTTTGTCGATGAAGAAATTGATTTTTTAACTGATGGCGTCGTTGAAAAACGCATTATCCGGTTATTACAAAGCATCCAAAAAATACAAAAAACCGCCCAGCAAGGTCGCTTGTTACGTGACGGCATGACCGTTGTTTTGGCAGGAAAACCAAACGCCGGAAAATCCAGCTTGCTTAACGCACTCGCCGGACATGAAGCCGCGATAGTGACCGACATCGCCGGCACCACCCGAGACGTACTTAGAGAACGTATCCAACTGGATGGTATGCCGTTGCACATCATAGATACCGCCGGTTTGAGGGAAAGCGAAAACTCGATAGAAAAAGAAGGTATACGCAGGGCGCACGAAGAAATTTTAAAAGCCGATAAAATTTTACTGCTGATTGATGCCAGAGAACCGGAAACAGAAGAGTTATTAAAAACCTTGCCCGCCAATATCGACATCACCAAGGTTTACAACAAAATAGACCTGCTAGGCAGAGAGCCTGAAATAAAACAAACAGAAAACGGCTACAGTTGTTACCTCTCCATTAAAACAGGAGCAGGCATGGACTTGTTAAAACAACATCTCAAACAAAGTGTTGATTTTAATGAAGCCACCGATAACGTTTTTATTGCCAGAAGACGCCACATAGAAGCCATAAGAGCAGGCTATCAATTTGTAGAAAGTGCTTTAAACCAACTACAAGTCAGCCAAGCCGGGGAATTGGTGGCAGAAGATTTAAGACAGGCACAAATGAGTCTTGCAGAAATTACCGGAACGGTAACCTCTGATGACTTGCTGGGGAAAATCTTTTCCAGCTTCTGTATTGGAAAGTAAAGCGGTAAAACAACCGAAAACAACATACTAACAAAGTCAATAAAATAAGGGGGCGTAGCGATACAGCCCCTTTTTTGTTTTCTCTTTT
>CAIUYS010000189.1 GCA_903903365.1 uncultured Methylococcaceae bacterium | reverse complement strand
GGGAAGGGGTTTCAATAGAGAGTGGCATGCCGATATAAAAATGTTACAAGACATTGTTTTTAATTGATTAATTATACTATTAATTTTATTTTTTGCCGATCTTTTTGCCGATGATAGAAATGAACTTAGTATATTGTTTTAATTGATTTTTTTTACTAAAAAAAAGAATTATGTGCCGATTTTAAATGAACAGATGGAAAATCGGCCTTGCGCTTTTTGATGACTGGCGATTATCGGAAGCTTTTTGACCTTCGCAACCGCTCATGCCAAGTGTCCGCTAAATAAATCAACCCACTTTCAGAGGAGCGTGGCCTAATGTTGGTTTTTTTATAGCCAGTTAAATCGTTATGAACGGAGCGAATTCCCCGTCCAGCCTGGAATGCCAAATATTCAGTTATTGTCCTGGCCCAACGCTTCGTTGGCAAAGTTGTCAGGCAACCAGCCTCGGTTAACGCATTCTCTAAAGCACCATTCCGGCGTTGTTTCTGTTTTATAACTCCAAAAAAACCAGCCCGAATACTTCTCAAAGGTCATCAATTGGGCTGCAGCATAAGCTCGATACGCCAATGACTTTTGAAAGCTGTCCATTGCTTGCAAGGTATCAGTGAAAGGCCCTTCCGCCCAAAGCGAAACAAACTTTAAATGCAGCCCCAAACTCCATTCGCCCACATAAGTTGAATGTCCATCTTGTATGATGTCATCGGCTTCGTTCTTCCAATCGACCACTGAACTACGAATGTGACCGTAAATATCCAGATCAATGTCAGTCTGAACAAAACACTGGTAACGATGTATATCCAACACCACATTGCTAAATTCGGGCTCTGTTAAAAAGCCGGTGTATTCCCGAAATGACCGAAAACCATCGTGATAAACAACAGCCACATCGTTTGCATGGCAGTATTTTCGAATTCGGTGATAAGCCTCGGTGGTATATGTTTTTAACAGTTGTGTATCAATATCCCAGCGCGGCTCGTTTAAAACTTCAATAGCATGCAAGGCGGGTTTGTTATGGTAACGCTCGGCCAATCGTTCCAAAACCAGTAAAGCGTAATTGATATAATCTTCTTGGGTGTGCCATTCGCACACATTCAGGATGCCGCCATTATCAAAGCCGTTTTGGCAACCGGGCGCGGCATGTAAATCCAGCACAATCAGTAAACCATACTGCTCTGCCCATTCGAAGGCGCGATCAAGAATGGCGACACCGCCTTCAACAAAAGGATGTAATAAGGCACCATAAGCCGGATGATACGGATAATCCGCTTTAAACAACCAATGACCCACGGGAATCCGCACGGCATTGATGCCTGTTTTGGCAAGCCAGGCAAAATCCTCGGCGGTAATAAACGTGTCCCAGTGCTTTTTAAGCGCTGGTTCTGCCTGTGCGCCCAGCTCAACGCAGTAGGAGGTTTCATCCGTTGCTTGAAGACCCTCAAAAAGACTGGGGGTCATCCATTTTTCAAGCACCAGCCAGCCGCCCAAATTAACGCCGCGCAATTTCTTGCCAAATTTACTATCAAGCTCTTGATTCATAATGGTTATTTTTCATCGGTAAAGTGAAGTTTCATGTAGTCTTTCAGAAATTAAATTTCCATTACATGAAGTTTTGAAACCAGACGGATAACATCCCTTAACGGGATGGTATCCAATGTCACTAAGTTAAGCATACAACTGGAGTAAAACCGCTTTAGCTGTTTTTACAGGCAATAGCTGAAGCTATTGCACTCCGGTTTTTTAAACAACTTGGGCTTAACTTAATGACATTGGGATGGTATCCGTTAGCATAGAAATTATTTATCTGAAAATCTATAGCACAATCTTCCGGTTATGAAACGCTACTGCAGAAGGTTGATTGGTAATCGATAGCAGCGCAGCGTCAGGCAACTCCTGACAGATAATGCGCAGCATTGATACTTCGCCGTCGGGATCAAGTGAGTCGAAGGCTTCTTGCAAAAGAATCCATTTGGGGCGATATAACAGCAAACGCACCAATCCCAAACGTTGTTGCTGTTCACGAGTCAGTACTTTTTCCCAAGCATCGGCTTGTTCAAGTTGTTCCACCAAGTCCTCAAGCCCGGCCAGTTTAAGCAGCTCATTAATTGAAGCGGCGGTAAATGTTTCAGGGGGCGACGGATAGCAAATTGCAGCATGTAGCGTCCCATCCGGTAAATAGGGACGTGGCGGCATGAAGAACATGGGATCGCCATCCGGCAATTCAATTCGTCCACGCCCCCACGGCCAGAGCCCTGCAATCGCTTTGAAAAGTCTGGCACCGGTAAAAGCATCGCCTGAGATAAGGACACGTTCACCCGGTCTGATTTGGGCATTTAAGCCACAGAAAATGACTTTGCCATCGAGCTGAGAAATGCACAGATCATAAAAACACAATACAGACTTATCCGGTTTTTCCATCAAAATGCGTTGCGGATCGGGCTTGGCTATTTCCAGCTCCAAATCTTCCAAGGCCTTAACCAATCCCAAAACACGCTCAACCGAAGCACGCCATTGTGCAATGGGCGCCATATTATTGACCGGCCAGGACAACGCAGCTGACATTTGTTGAAATGCCTGCGCTGACTGCATCAAGGCACCTAGAGTAATGCTCCCAAGAATATAGCGTGGCGCGGCTATCAGAATAGGAAACGCCATAGACAACACGCCATAACCAGAGTTAAAGAGAAGAATATTTACCCAAGCCTGGGTTTGACGGTCATAAACAGTAATAATATTTTGAAAAAAATCAAGAAAACGCTTTTTCTCATTGGTTTCGCCATGAATCAAGGCGATTGCTTGGGAATTTTCTCTTGCCTTCGCCAAGCCAAACCGAAAATTGGCTTCAGCGGTTTGCATGGCGTTTGTTGTCAATGTTAAAGGTTGACTTGCCCACCAGCCCAAAACAGAACCGCCCGCCGAATAAATTACCGCCACCCAGACTAAATAGCCATAAACAGGTAGTTTAAACAAGCCTAAATCCAGAATGACCGTACCGGAAAGCTCCCAGAGAATTTGGGTAAAACTGATAATTAACAACAAGCTATAAAACAACGTATGACAAAGGCTAATGGCCTCATCGGTTGCAATGCGGATATCTTCAGCTATTCGGCCATCAGGGTTATCATGCTCCACGGTTTGTATGTGCAATACTTGGTAATGACGACCTTTGTTCATCCATTGACCGATTACCCGCTCTGTCAGCCAAGAGCGCCAGCCGATTTGCAACTGCCGTTTAACTTTCATGTGCAGGGCAGTGACCGCCATACTGGCTGCAAAAATTAAAACCAGATAACCAATCTGAGTAAATAGCTCAGACATGGAATGCTGTTCAAGTGCATTGAACAGTGCCGCGCTCCATTCCGTAATAATGACTGCAAGAGCCATCTGCAATACAGTAAGAACGATTAAAGCCAATGTCTGATTACGGATAACCGCCTTATTTTCGGAATTCCAAAAGGGCCCCGCTAGCCGTAAGAATTGAATAAAAAATCCATTTTTAAATTGCATAGATTAGTCTCCTTGAGAGATAGATAAATACATTAACCACAGCGTAATATTATAAGGGCGCAATATCCGGTTCTTTTTTCTTTCGGTTTCCAACCCTGGATTAAGCGTAAGTATTCACTTCCCCCTTTGAAAAAGGGGGATTGAGGGGGATTTATCTAATAAAATCTCCCCTAACCCCTCTTTGTTAAAGAGGGGGACTGAATAAGTACGATTAAGCTTTCAGCACCCTGTTTGGCGACATTATTCTATTGATATTATCATTAGTTGTCATTTTAACAATATAGTCTTGTTAATTTTTGATTTGAACGTTTAATATTAGCTGACAATTGCGAAGCAAACGACAAGCAATATAGAGCCCTGAATTAATGAAGTAAGTAGGGCGTGCCGTGCGCGCCTTGAAAACTAAGGC
>CAIUYS010000188.1 GCA_903903365.1 uncultured Methylococcaceae bacterium | reverse complement strand
TTGTGGCGCGGATGCGTTAAGATACGAATTAAGGTAAGCGGGGGTGGATTCACCATGAAGGACACGAAGAAAGTAAACTTCGTGTCCTTCATGGTGATAAGCTTTTTTGTAGCGTTAGCTGTAATTGCTCTAACCCAATGGTTTGGTATGACGATTGTAGGCTTGCTGAGCAAATACGGTATTGGTTAGTAAAACAAAAAGCTGGAAAAGAGCAGCGCCAGCTATCGCAAAAAGAGAGGCCAGTAAAATCATTGTGTTTATAATTTTCATGCTGAGTTACCCAAAATTAGTTTAATCTGTGGGTGAATAAT
Source organism: uncultured Methylococcaceae bacterium (assembly GCA_903903365.1). GTDB lineage: Bacteria > Pseudomonadota > Gammaproteobacteria > Methylococcales > Methylomonadaceae > Methylobacter_C. The sequence continues at coordinate 2,462 of CAIUYS010000188.1, read as the reverse complement.
CCTCTCGTTAAATAAGTAAAACAAGCGGTTTAATGTTCGGTTAAATAAAAAACAGTCAGTGTTTTAGGTGCTTTGCGGGGTGTTAGAATCATCCGTTGTTAGTTAGCAACAGCTTTTTTATAAGCGTTTTTGCCGCAAAAAATGAACTTGCTATCGGTATCTCGGATTGTTAAATGAACGGATAAAATTTGACTGCCGTGGCGCTTTTTTTGTGTAAAAACAACAGAAAAATTAAGAGTCATTTGGTCATAAATTAATGCTTAAATAAAGAAAATTTGTTGATAACCACCGCAAGTATTGCCGAACATTTTAGTGCTTGTTTTCGAAGGTAGTGCGCAATAAATAAACGGCTACAGATTCGCAGATTAAACCCGCAGATGCCGGTCGGGGTTTGTAAACCCGACTGAAGCGTTTGAAGGCTTTAATGGCTTTTAAAACCTAAGTAACCGGGTTGCAAGCCCCGTCACGCTTCATGCAGTTACATTATAATCATCATTCAAGAACCAGAAGCCGGCTCTTGAAAGTGATGCACTTGAATTATTTTTTAAGCTCAACAGCATTTTTAGGTTAAATTAAGCTAATTTTCGTTAGCTTAAAAGAGATTATAAAACACCTGTGACGACTTTATTCCCCATTCCTAAAAACCATCCGCAACGCTTTGTTCTTCACAACGAAGTTCATGCCCGGGCACCTTTTATGCTCAATTTGCCGGTTAGAGCCAGTCATCTTGCTTTGTTGCTGTCAAATGATGAAAAATTGCAGGAACGTCAGCACTTGATAACCTTGTGTGAACGATTTGGAGTCGCGCCACCTGAAAAAGAAGCGGATCACTTTAGTGCCAGCTTTAATTCTTTTCAAATACGTTGGGAACAGCACGGTGAATTTAGTACTTACAGTTTTTATGTGCACGATACGCCTAAAGATCCTTTTGCGGATTGTGCCTTAAAAAAAGTGCCGGTGGATTGGCTGTCTGGATTATCCGGGCAAGTTATTGTTGCGGCTCATGCAAGCATTGTCTCTGCTGGCGATATTAATTATGAAGAGGCGGCTGATTTAGCATCGCTTTCGGTTTACTTTGCCGGCAATTCTGTCATTGGCTCTAAAGTAACCGGCGGTGCAGCTTCGGTATTTACGGATTTTCACATACACGTTGATGGTTTTAGCCGTTTTTTAATTATTAATAATGACTTAAGAGCCGAGCAGGCAGGGCGCTTATTACAAAGGCTTTTTGAGATTGAAGTGTATCGGGTTATGGCGTTACTGGCTTTTCCCATCGCCCGCAAACTGTATCCGGCTTTAAATAAGTCTGATCGGCAACTGTATACCATTACCAATGCAATGACGTTGCCAGACAATAATGATGCCGAATTATTGGATGAGTTAACCACGCTGGCTGCCGAAATTGAAAATTATATCTCCAGCAATCACTTTCGCTTTGCGGCTGCCAGTGCCTATTACCAATTGGTTGAACAGCGCGTCAATGATTTGCGCGAAGTCAGGATTCAAGGTATTCAGACCTTGGGTGAGTTTATTAAACGGCGACTGGAGCCGGCGATTAATACCTGCGAATCTGTCTCGCATCGCTTTACCTTACTGTCTGAACGCGTCAGTAACGCCAGTCAGTTATTGCGAACCAAGGTTGACATCATTATTGAGCGACAAAACCAGGGTTTGTTAACGTCAATGGCTTTACGTGCAAAAATGCAATTGCGGATGCAACAAATGGTTGAAGGTATCTCGATGGTTGCCATTACTTATTATGCCGCCAGTCTTATTGGTAAAATAGCCGAAGCCCTCCATATTTTTGGATGGATAGTTAATCCGGATATCATTGAAGGTATTTCCATTCCCTTTATTTTGGTAATTATTGCCATTAGCAGTAAACGGATTCACAAGATCATTGCCAATACTACCGAATAGGACTTTTCTATCTCCAAGGCAAGGCTACCCGGTGAGAGTGCGGTGAAGCGTTGCACTTCTTGATTTTATCATCCTCATCCGACCTCGACTCGTTCCGAAGCAGAGTACAAATATTTAATATTGAAAACTCTGTTTGCGCCTGTTTTTATGCTACCCTATGCGTAATTTTTACTGGGGAAAACCATGCAAGCAACAGTCAAATGGGTCGATGGCGTCATGTTCGTCGGCGAAACGGGTAGTGGTCATGCTGTTGTGATGGATGGTCCTCCTGATCATGGCGGACGTAATATGGGTATGCGACCCATGGAAATGATTTTAGTGGGTCTGGGTGGTTGCTCATCTTTTGACGTCGTACAGATTTTACAAAAAGGCAGAAACAACATTGTTAATTGCGTTGCAGAAATCTCTGCTGAACGGGTTGATGCTGTACCGAGTGTGTTTAGTAAAATTCACCTGCATTTTGTTGTCAGTGGTCGTGATTTGAAAGCATCGGCTGTTGAGCGGGCAGTCAAGTTGTCGGCAGAGAAATATTGCTCTGCTTC
>CAIUYS010000187.1 GCA_903903365.1 uncultured Methylococcaceae bacterium | reverse complement strand
TATTGGCTAATACCTGTTGGCAAACAGCGTCAGTCATACTGATAAATAACGGTTGATAGTCAGCAATAACGTGTTTCTTTTGTAAACCGGTTAGCAGAATTTTTAAATTAACTTCATGATCCGAGGTATCGACACCCGCCGAATTATCAACCGCATCGGTATTAATACGGCCTCCGTGCAAGCTGTATTCGATACGCGCTTTTTGCGTAAAGCCCAGATTTGCGCCTTCGCCAACGACCATAGCACCCAGGTTGACGGCATCCACGCGAACATTATCATTGCTGCGGTCACCGACGTCTTCGTGCTTTTCAGTGCCCGCTTTAACGTAGGTGCCGATACCACCCAACCATAATAAATCTACCGGAGCCGCCAACAAGTAACATATCAGGGATTCTCCATCCAGCGTTTTGTAACGTATACCCAGCCATTTTTTTAACTCGGCTGAAACCGGAATATCTTTGTCTGACCGAAAGTAAACACCACCGCCTTCAGAAATAAGCGTCCGGTCATAATCATTCCAGCTTGAGCCCGGTAATTCAAACAAGCGTTTGCGTTCATTAAACAGGGCTCTACTTGCAGACGGGTTGGGATCAATAAAAATATGTTGCCCACTAAAAGCAGCCACTAAACGGATACAGGGCGACAATAACATCCCGTTACCAAAAACATCGCCATCCATACTGCCAATACCCAGTACTGTAAAGTCTTCGTTTTGTATATCTTTGCCTAATTCCTGAAAATGCCGTTGTACGCATTTCCACGCACCGCGAGCCGTAATGCCCAGCGCTTTGTGGTCATAGCCCTTGGAACCGCCACTGGCAAACGCATCCCCCAACCAGAATTGATAATCGGCTGACACAGCATTGGCAGTGTCTGAAAAACTTGCCGTCCCTTTATCGGCAGCTACGACTAAATAGGGATCGGGATCATCATAACTGACGATGCTATGCAATCGGGCGATTGCGCCATCTGCATAATTATCGGTTAAATCCAACAGGCTGCGCATCAGGGTAATGTAAGCTTTTTTCCCCGCTTCTTTTATGTCCAGACTGAAGCCTTGGGGCGAGAATTTTAAAAAGTTTTTCTTTAATACAAAACCGCCTTTAGCTCCTGTAGGAATAATTAAGGCGTTTTTGCTGATCTGGGTTTGCATGAGTCCCAGTATTTCCGTTCTAAAATCATCGGGACGATCTGACCACCGTATTCCGCCCCGCGAAATTTTACCGCCACGCAGATGAATACCTTCCATATCAACCGCATGGACATAAATCTCGTTTTGTGGTTTAGGGGAGGGCATGTCAATAACGCCCAGGCTATTAATTTTGAAGGCAACAAAATAATCATCCCGGTTACGCCGTAAATGAAAATTACAACGCATCGTCGCATCTATCAAATTAAACAGGGTGCGTAAAATTCGGTCATCATTAATATCAGAAACCGAAGCAATGCTGTCCAGTAATTGCAGGCGCAAGGGAAATAAGGCCAGCTCTTCCCTGAGTACCGGATCATTCCAATCCGGATTGGGTCTGAAGCGGGCTTCAAAATAATTAAACAGGCACAAGGCAACAGCAGGATTATTGATTAAGGCATGATTAACCGTGACACGCGACGTTTGATGCCCCAGTTGTAAATAATAATTTCGATAAGCCCTCAGCACATCAATTTCTTGCCAGGCCATGCCGGTTAAAACCAACAATTTATTAAGTGCGTCATTATTACTTTTGCCATCCAGTATGACTTGAATGGTTTTTAGTAAGGGGGTATTAACACGACTTAAAGGGATACATTGGTTTGTAGCTGTTTTAATGGTGAAGCTTCTAATAAATTGCGTGGTGCCTTTAACGGTGATGGAAAACTGTACCTGATCGATGACTCGTAGATGCATATTTTCCAGAACCGGAAGGTATTCATCCAGAAAATGTGCTTGTTGACTGTAAAAATGCAACCGGTAATCCGTTATTTCTTTATAAGGTTTAAGTAGACTTATGTTGTGGCTTTTTGAGGTGGATAGTTGCTCAAGATGCAGCAAATCTTTTAAAGCGTAACGCGGCGATACCAACGCTGGGTAGTTAGCCGGTAAAGCGGATTGATATTTTTGCCATAATTGTTGGCCGGTGTCCTTGCCCAAAGCCCGTTCAGCTATTTTTTGAAAAGAAGCAGCCCAAGATGAGGCGGGTTGAGTTGATTGCACGTCCATTTATTCACCGTTTAAATTATTTACTTTCAGTTGCGTTTAAAACCTGAAGCGTTGCGTTATAGATGTTTTATAATTTCCAAAACATTGCAATCATCCAGTTTGGTGTAAGTCACAGAATCCATTAAGGTTCTGATAAAATACAGCCCCATTCCGTTTTCCTTGGGTTGGTCAAAATCAGGCAAGGGCACGGTTTCAAGATCAAAGCCCTGTCCATGATCATAAACCTTGATATTCAACTCATTATCCTGAATATGAATAGTTATTCTGACTGTGTCTTTGGGGGTCATTAATGCGCTATGTTTAATGGCATTTGTGGTCGCTTCGGTTAATACCAAGTTTAAATGATAAGCCAACGCTTCCCGGTCACCGGAAAAGTGTTCGATATCTTTGGCAATATGTTCACCAATGCTGCCAATCAAATCCAGATATTTGGTTTGTGTCGGAATAATTACATCAACCTGTAGAACCGAATTACACATAAATAACCCCTAAGTTTCGTTTTCAAACGCTTCATTTAAATCAGCATAAATTTCAAAAACCCTGTTTAACCGGGTTAGTTCAAACATTGATAATACTTGTGGCTTACAAGATACCAAGGCAAGCTTGCCCGATTTAGCGGCCGCGTTTTTATAGCCTGATAGCAAGGCACCCAAACCGGAACTATCTATAAAACGTACATTTTCCAGTTGCACAACAATATTGACCTCACCCTGTTCTATCAAATGCAGGATATATTCCTTTAATTCACCTGAATTATGCGCGTCTATTCTTTCTTCCTGAATAAACAGGATGCTGCAATCCTTTATTTTTTCGAGATTTATTTTCATAGTTTGTTAATACCGAAAGTTCAAGTTGACTGAGTATAGTCTTTTTATTTTAAAGTTGTTATTTTGGACAGCCTTCCAGTTTGTAAATAGCATATCCCTGATCGTTTATTTGTTGTCTTAATTCAGTCGGCGCTTCAACGCTATGACAAAAATAACAGTTTTCCGAAGTTACTGTTGCAGCCTTTTCGTCGATGGTTTTTAACCATTCTTTGGCGCAGTTTAACGCTTTTTGTTGATCTTGCTCATCAATAACAACATCAAAGTGCAAAATTTTACCTTTGCCTGTTTTTGCATAGGTGTCAAATACGAATGAAGTCGTCATAAAAACCGCCTGTAAGAAAATTGTTTAGGTAAAAATAGTGATAAGACGATTTCCCGAGAACCCAAATGTAACGTCCAAGGTTGATAATATAGTAATATCGATTCGATACAGGGGCTTATTATGTTACTATAAACAGCATTGTCAACTTACTAAATCATTGTTTATAGGAGTGCTATGGAGAAGGTTGATATTTTTGACTTGATTGAACGTATGGCGGCATTAATTCGTTCAGAAGAACGAAAAAAATGCACCGAATTAGGCTTGCAACCGGTTCACTTACAAGTATTGGATTATTTATCACGCTGCAACCGTTACAGCGATACACCCGCCGCCTTGACCAATTATCTTGGCATGACCCGGGGAACGGTTTCCCAGACATTATTGTTACTGGTGAAAAAAGGTTTTATAAAAAAAACCACCGATGAGACTGACCGGCGCATGGTTCATCTGGGTCTTTTGGAAGCGGGGTGCGATACTTTAAAGCAGGCCAGAACCTCTGATTTATTTAAACAGGCCGCATCATTATTTAAAGAACATAACTTTATTAATAATGAAGAAATGTTTATGACAGCCCTCACATCGTTACAAAAAGCCAACAAGTCTCAATCATTTGGTCTTTGTAAAACCTGTCAATATTTCACGGTAACGCCAGTCGGTTTTAACTGTGGCTTAACCAAGGAACCACTCAGCCAAAGTGATAGCGAAAAAATATGTCAGGAGCACAGTATTTTATAGGTTTTGGGTTAGGGATAGCGTGACCTGACGGGCTTGTGAATTTATAGGTGTGACCACCTTAAACTATTAAAAAATAGAATACATAAGGCACGGATTTAAATGATAGACACGGATAAGGGACATTTTTCAATCTTATGAAAATAGTACCTATAAATACTTAAAGTCTTTCTCGACTAAAAATAAAATCCGTTAAACCCCAATGCCGTTAAGTTAAGCATAGAACTGGAGTAAAACAGCTTTAGCTGTTTTTACAGGCAATAGCTGAAGCTATTGCACTCCAGTTTTTTTAAGCAACTTGCGCTTAACTTAACGGCATTGCGTTAACCCACTTATAATCTGTGTCATCCGCGCTCTATGATCGAAGCCAATATCGACTGGGTAGTCACTTATATTTCAACTATTTTATAAATAGCCGGATTTACCATCATGACTGAACTGGAAAACTTCAAGCTTTTGGGCATTGCCTTGGCAATCGGTTTGTTAATGGGGTTGGAACGTGGCTGGCGCACTCGCGACAGAGCTGAGGGTATGCGGGTTGCAGGACTGCGTACCTACGGCATGATTAGTTTGTTGGGCGGTTTGTCGGGCATCCTGTCTCAGCAAGTAAACCCTTTTTTGATGGGGTTTGTTTTTCTGGGTCTTACTTTGGTCTTGTTGCTTGCCTACAGTAAAAGTTTGGATAAATTTCAGGATTTTAGCATCACCAGCACCATTGCGGCGCTCATCGCTTTTACTTTGGGTGCGTTAACGGTTTTTGGCCATATTGCGCTGGCCTCTTCAAGTGCTGTGGTTATTACCTCATTGCTGGGTTTTAAACCGTTGCTTCATGGTTGGTTAAAAAAACTGGAACATGAAGAGTTAAATGCAACGCTAAAATTGTTACTGATCTCGGTTGTTATACTCCCGATATTGCCTGATCAAGGTTACGGCCCTTGGTCGGCTTTTAATCCGTATCATATTTGGCTGATGGTGGTGCTGATTGCAGGTATTTCTTACCTGGGTTACTTTGCCATCAGGATTGTGGGCAATCAACATGGACCGGTTTTGACAGGCGCCTTAGGCGGATTAGTGTCTTCGACAGCCGTTACACTCAACCTGTCAAAGTTATCAAAGCAACAGTCCGGCATGCAAAACGTGCTGGCAGCCGGCATTTTAACTGCTTGCGCCACTATGTTCGCACGCACCCTTCTCTTAACGTCAGTGATCAATCCTGCCTTGTTCCGGGCGCTGCTTCCTGCGCTGCTGGTCATGACCCTGATTACTTATCTGGCGGCTTTTTTGTTATGGCGAAACCGGCAAGGTTTTCAAGCCATTGACGAGATGAAGCTACAAAACCCTTTTCAACTAGGCATGGCGTTAAAGTTTGGTGCCTTTTTAGTGGTCATCATGTTATTGTCAAACTTGCTAAAAGATTATTTTGGTAATATGGGTACTTACTTTCTGGCAGCTGCTTCCGGTTTGGCCGATGTTGATCCCATTACCCTTTCCATGTCACAAATGAGCAAAGATGCCTTGGAAGTCAGAGTCGCCGCGATGGCTATTCTTATTGCGGTATCCGTCAACTCAGGCATCAAAAGCATTTTTTCATGGGTTATAGGTGGCAGGGCTTTGGCTCTTAGAGTTGTCAGTACCTTGGTGGGCGCGGTTGTTGCTGGTTTATTGATTACATAGGAGCCACTTGCAAAATTACCGACTGGAAAATGCGCAAGTTAATATAGACTCCCAAAAAGCCATTTTTTGAAATGGGTAGCGCGAGAAACGCTATTTTTGG
>CAIUYS010000186.1 GCA_903903365.1 uncultured Methylococcaceae bacterium | reverse complement strand
TTTCCCCCTTGGATGAGGAAAAACAGCAGTTAGCGCAACAAACACTTAACAAGGATGAGCTGGAAGTCAGCTTAAAAAAACAACGTGTGTTGCAAGACAGCATTGAAAACGAGATAACGCAACTGTCTGAAGAACATACCCGCGTGCAACGGGCATTGGACAAACAAAAAGAAGCACTGGATACTATCCGCTTTGAGTTGCAGGAAATTAAAGTCAGGCAGCAGACCATCAATGAACAACTTAAAGAAATCGATGCGAATGTTGAGGACATATTAAAAACCCTGCCCGATCAAGCCGAAGAACCTGGCTGGAAAAGAAAAGTGGATGATTTATCGACTCAAATTGACCGTTTGGGTACTATTAACCTGACGGCTATTGAAGAATACAAGTCACAATCGGAGCGCATGAACTTTCTTAACGAGCAACATGCTGACCTGATTGAAGCGTTACAGATGCTGGATCAGGCCATTAGTAAAATTGATAAAGAAAGTAGGCTGCGTTTTAAGGAAACATTCGATAAAATAAACACCGGATTGCAGGAAAAGTTTCCAAAACTTTTTGGCGGCGGGCAAGCCTATCTGGAATTAACCGAGCAAGACTTGCTGGAATCGGGTGTTAATATTATCGCCAGACCGCCCGGCAAACGAAATAGCTCCATTCATTTGTTGTCGGGTGGAGAAAAAGCATTAACAGCGGTAGCGCTGGTGTTTTCAATTTTTGAACTCAATCCGGCGCCTTTTTGCCTGTTGGATGAGGTTGATGCGCCTCTGGATGACGCAAATGTCGGACGGTTTTCAAAAATGGTAGAAGAGATGTCGGCATCTGTACAGTTTTTGTATATTTCTCATAATAAGGTCACTATGGAAATTGCAAAACAGTTGGCAGGTGTTACGATGAAAGAACCGGGCGTGTCCCGGATGGTCGCAGTTGATATTGAAGAAGCAGTGAGTCTGGCGGAAATCTAATGGATAAAGAACTACTAAGAATTGTAATTATCGCAACCGGTCTAATGATTATCATAGGCATGTTGACATGGAGTTATTTAAGAAATAAAAAGTCACAGGAAGCTATGGATTTTTATGATGACTCTGATGATGATAATGACGTCAAAAAACCGCGTTATGCGCCGTCAATGGGCGATGAAAAAATGGATAGTGAGTCGATAGAGACCATTGATCATCATTATTTTGACCCTGAAGACGCGGCTTATGAGCCTGAAGAAGATGACGATGATCTTGAGCCGCCACCGCGCGTTCCGGTTCCTTCGATTATCCAGTTTAGTCTTGTCGCCAAGACCGACGAAGGCTTTAATGGCATTGATTTAATTAATGCTTTTGGTATTGTCGGACTTGAATATGGCAGTTTGAAAATATATGAACGACTGGACGACAATCGACTGGTTGATTACGGTGTCGCCTGTATGGTTGAACCCGGCACTTTTCCGGATAGCGATCTGGATAGCTTTTACTGTCCGGGTCTGGTATTTTTTATGCAGCCAGGTGCGTTGGATGATGCCCAAGCCGTTTTTGATGATTACATTGAAACCATTCAAATATTAGCGGTAGAACTGGATGGTATTATTCGGGATCATCAAAGACAAACGCTAACCGATGCCACGATTGATTCACTACGGCAGAGTTTGTAAAGGGTTTGTAAAACGCAATAGCACACGGATGACACAGATGAAACGGATGTAGACGGATTTTACAGTGTTTCCAAATTAGATTAATGACATTAAATTTATGCAGTGGAGTACAAACCTAGGTTTGCACTCCACTAGATCATTAACTGATATTG
>CAIUYS010000185.1 GCA_903903365.1 uncultured Methylococcaceae bacterium | reverse complement strand
CAATCCGAGCCTCGGTTAGCCATGCCTCGATTTGTTGACGTTTCTGCTCGGCAATCACGGCCAGGGTGCGGTCGTTTTCGCGGCGTATTTCCTTGCTCAGGTAGCGATAGCCGATGGTGCCCATCGCGCCGATCAGTAGCGAAAGGGCGAGTAGAGGCAGCACAAAACGCAACCAATGCCGACTGAAACCGCCTGCTGGTGAAATTGAGTGATGGGGGTCGATAGCGGTTCTCTTATGTGCAGATATAGCTCGGTACTGAGGAAAAGTTTAAGTACAAGAGCGGGTTCAAAAAAGGCGGGTGCCGCTGTAAGCAACGAAGCAATATCGATATATTGTCTACAGAGCGTTTTCGCCCGGCTTCGTATCGTCCGTGCAAGATGAGTGCTCTTAACGTTGGCTGTAGCAAAAATAGGCATTAATTGTGCGCTATTTTAGCAAACTATGCACCAATACGGAACAACTAGCTGCTTCCAATGATAAATGAGTCCGACAAACGTATAAATCTCGTTGATGATAGAAGAATGAATTTAATCATGAATATAAAGGGGTTGTAAGTCCTAATCGCCGAAAATGACTGTCCAGTCATTGTGCTTAAAGTTTTCTTAGGCCAAAATTGACAAATTTTCATGAGCTCTGGCATGACTTGTGCTTTTATAAATTATGCATCTATAAGTGAGATGTTAATTATTCTGTTTACAGCCATTATTGGGTGAAGCGATGAGTACAAATAAAGATATCTTGATTGGACTATTATTCATCACTGGGATATTGGGTTTTATATCCGGCGAATTTATAGTTTCAACCGTATTATTTGCTGGAGCTGCTATTTTTAGCAATATCGTGAAGCGTCCCGGCTAAACATTTTACTTGCCTTCAACAGTGTGGTGTACCTACAAGCAGAATTTCCTCATAGTCGCGAATATGTATGAGATTTTAAGATTGAGTGGAATGGGGAAACACAGAAACAGAAAAAAATTGTACGAAACAATTTTTTTGATAAATTAGAGTTTTTTTAAAAGGTGGTGGTTTTTATGTTTGTAATAATTTTAATATCATTAGGAATAGCAGGTGCTTTACTTTGTTGTGCTGCACGCTGTTCTGAGACTGAACAAATGTATCGGAAATAAACTTCCACTACAAACACACCTATAGAAAGGAGGGCTGAATACTGACCTTATGTAGGTTGAAGCGTTATTTCTGATCAATGATTATTTTGCTATTATGTGGCCCTTCCAGCTATATAAATATGCCCTATAGGCTGCATTATTAAAGGCTTTAATGATTTGTTGTTAGCGGTATACCGCCATATATACCGACACGATCCACATGTTGCTTTGTTTCAGGCAAAAAAAAGACCGGCATAATCAACCGGCCTTGATTATTAAATTATCACATTGTCATCATCTGCATAAATCGGCCAAAATATATGACGGTCAATATCACCAATATTATTAACATCACCAATAGGCGCGGCATCGAATAAGCGACCGTCAAAAACCTCTTTTGATTCATCCGGTATTTTGAGAATTTTTATATCACCGTAACTGTAACCAATCGGCGTTGGTGCGTTGGGGTCAATTATTGTTCGGATGATATGCACCACCATCTGATTGCTTGGCAAGGATGATTCCAGTTTAATTAAACGCTGTTTTATAGTCATAGCATCACATCCAATGGTGACGCATAAATAACCAGTTTGGGCTTTATGCTGTCGTTAGCAAAATACCGTTGATAGGCTTCTTGGTTTGTTTCGCCAGCATTAACGGCAATTATCACGAGGCCGCTGGATTGATTATCCTGCTCAATCTTTAGCACACGGTTTTTTAGATTACTCATTATTAACTCCCGTACAAACAAATAGCACTCGACTATTATCTGAAATTTTACCGTGTCGAATAAGAGCATCCTCGTTAGATTCATTTTCACCAACGACAATTAAAACCAATGCACCTTTTTTATTTTCCATTTTCGTTAACCTAGTTTTTAAATTAGCCATTGTTAGCCTCCAATATCTCAATACGCTTTTCAAGATCACTCGACTCGATCACCTTACCCACGGCCTGTAACATCCAAACCAACTTAGTACCATCTACGACTTCAACCACTCCAGACCTAGATTCTCTATAGACCTTCGCCATTTCTCTTTTAACATCCTGCATACTGTCCAGTTTAGCCCTATAGCGCGTGTTTTTCGCATAGGGTAGGTCATTAACCTCACCTGTTACACCATCGACTTCAACGGGGTATTTATTAGCCATTTATCAACCTCTGAATAAAGTAGTAACCCGCCATAAAAAAATCTATGACGGGGGTTTTATTTACGCCTGAAACTTGCCTTGCTTGGCATTAAGCCTCTGTATTTTTAAGTCAGTCACTCCACGGACAATCAATATAAAATCATCCCTGTTTTTCCGTACCTCATCCGCGTTAGCTTGATCAAAGCATGTAATAAGATAATTAACGCTCGTCATCGTGACCATTTCCACATTTTCTTGTGTGTAATATTCGCCTAATGATTCTTTAATTGCTCTTGCACCTGCTTCCCAAGCGTCTGAAAGCAATTTATTTTCTTCTAATTCAGTCATAGTCTGTAATCCTGTATTAATTAATGCTTAGTTGTATTGGCTGCCATTGCTGACATAGGCTCAACGCTGATTAGACGACCGCCATACTTGTTCCTTAATATCTCTTTTGCATCGTCAAGTGTCTTGTCGGGCATATTCGCAGTTAATAAAGATTTAGGCTTATCAGTCACTCGATAACAATAAACCCGCATTGATTTAGCCGCTGCAACATCAGCATCAGCACGGTGCAAGCCGCCGTCAAATTCCATAATAGCCGCCCTTTCTTCAATAGCCTCTCGGATATTTTGTTGAATTTGAGCAACTGAAAGCTGTTTGATAATTTCAGATTTATTGGATTTTATGAAGATTCGCTGGGTATCAGTTAACGCTGCCTTGGTCGGTGTTACATTCAGTTTTCCATTGACCAATGCCAGCACAAAACCCGCTGATTGAATTTTAGATAGTGCGGTCATTAGAAAACCTCCGTTTCAAAAACGAGGCTTGTTTTAGTGTCGTTTGACCGTACCTCCGAAAACGCTGTTTTATCTGTCTTGCTGTCGAAAACGCCGGTATTGCTGGGCTGTAGCTGAGACGGATAAATAGTGTATCTGTCTTCTGTCTCTCTATCTGTCTCACCTCTAGGCCGCGTGGTTGCTGGGTTTTCGGGTATTTGAGACGGATAGACAGATAAAATCGGGGGGGTAAGATAACGCGTAAAAGCATCGTTAAATTGATTAAGCTCAAATCCTCGGGCTTCTTTAAAATCTATTCGTATCTTTTTTGATTCGATTTGATAAGGCTCAAGCTGTTTTTTAAACTGCCTTGGTACAATGGGCTTTCCTCGATTATAAGTTGACCACGGCGCTTCCTCATCATCACATAACGCTGTAATTAAATCGGCTGTAGATATTCTGTCGATTCGTTTACTTTCAAAAATATTTTGAATATCACCCAGCAACTCGTTACCGGCGCTAACCGTTTTTTCTCCTGAGTTTTCAGATAATTTTAACGCCGCTGTTATGGCCTTGTTTACCCAGCCCTCACCAGCACATGAAGCGATTGCAAGCATACCATCCAAGTTATCTTGTTCGCGGTCTGATAACGCCTCTGGTAGCAATGGACGCGCCTTTCTTACCTGCTCGCTATAGTCCTCTGCAAACCTAGTCAGTTTTGACGCTAAACCAGTAAATAGGTCGGGGTCTGCATGACGTAACCGGCTAACGCTTTCGCCTGATAATTTGCGCCTAAGATTAAATATAATCCCACGACTCATAGTTGCTTCGGGCAGATGCTTTTCCAGCTTGATACCTGCCAGCGCTTTTGCCGAGTAGACGGAAAACATTTTAGGCTCGAATGAGTCACCAACTGATTCACTCCGTAAAACAAAACCGCCTCTTAGGTAGCCAGCGTTTACCATGCCATGAAGCTCTAAATTATCTCTAAAGAAGGTGTCGGCCTCGTCAATTAATATCGTTGGCTTCCATAGCTCCACGGCTCTAAATAGAGCAGATGCAGAAGCATTTGAAGCGGGTAATGGCCTATATGACATTTTCCCCATGACATTGAGTAACTGAGTTTTACCACATGACTTTTCCGGTGCGTTGATGATTGCCAGCGGTGCAACTTCCACCACATCAATGAAGTAGGTCAAGGCTACCCATAACGCCGCTGCATGGGCTTGATACTCGTCTAATACGATAAATTGACGGATAGCACCCGATACTTCGTTAAGTAATTGAGCTGGGTTAATCGGGTATGGGTACGGCTCCACTGTCGGGAATGGTAGACGATCTGTTTGTTTATCGGTGGATCTCGCTGCTTTTACTTCGGCATCCAATACCGCCGGTCTTATCCCAAGCTCTTTGGCCTTGGCTAATCTCACTCGATCATAATCAATCGGTTTTAATCCAGCCAGATTACGGATGATTTCATTATCAAGGTGCTTTGGTTCCGGTGCCTGGTCTTCGTTTAAAAAGTCGTCTGCTTTATCATCCAAGCTCATTGCCTCACCTCTCTAACAATTCCGTTAATGGTACTTTCAGCGAGTAACACTCTCGACAAGTCCGACTGCTCCAGAATTTCGCCATTCAATAGCTGCCTGATACCCATACTTAATATGACGGTTTCAAATACTAACCGATCAAACAATTCGTATTTATTAAAGCGGGGTGGCTTGGCTCCCTTCTGGTAAGATGGATTGAATGGCATTAAATCTGATAATTGAAGTCCGATAGCTGAGACGACCTCAGATACTTGGCATCCTGCGAAACAATGGATTAATATTTTTCCATTAATCTCTTTTATTGCTAATGACGGCGACTTATCAGGATGGGCGGGGCAACATGACAACCATTTGCTGTTGCCGTTTGGCTTGACCTTCTCTAGTCTTGAAAGCAAAGTATTAATGGGCATGGCTACTGCCCTCCACAACTAAAAAATCACACTGAGCTAAAATATCAGCTCTTTCATCCTCGGTTTTTGTGAGTAGAAAAATCAAGGCTGACAAATCATGCAATGAAGATTCCAGATATTCCTTGGTGGCTATACCATCCTCTACTCTATCCAAAACCTTATAAGCCAGTTTTTGTGCTTTATCAGTAAGATTTGCTGTAGTTGGTTCGGTCGCTGTGTCGTGAAACAAAGCGGTAAGAGCTGCAAATAGCTTTAAGGGGCGTAAAAAATCATCCATTATGCGCACCCACCAGATAAAAAATGAATGGCAATGGCAAGCACCATCAGATTAATTGAGACGGCTATAAGGTGAAGTTTTACGCGGGATTTGATAGAATAGACGGGCTGTTTGTTGAAGCTCCCACGGTTCTCGACCGCCGTGGTTTTCATACTGCCACCCTTGACGCTGCAACTCTGCCAGCAATCCAAGCATCAACTTCATGCTCTAAAAATCCCATGGTACGCACTGACAAACGTACTTGTTGCGGGAAGTCGCCAGATTTAATAAGGTTGTAAATTGTGCTACGGCTTAAACCAGTCTTTTCTATGGCTTGGCGTAGACGGATGATATAGGTGGATTTTTGGAGGGGTAAATCGGGTATTATTTTTTTCATTCTGTTCTCGCATCTGCGGTCACGGGGCGTACATTCTTTTTTAGGTAAATCGGGTTTAGGGTAAATCGGATTTTTGACTATGGCATATTTTTGTTTCTCGCGTCTGCGGTCAGGGTTCGTTTAATGCGCTGATTTACTCAGTCAACGCATTATATAACAATGTTTAATTAAGTCCATAAATGTTTTTTTAATTTGCAGTTTTTTTAAACTCGATCACTTGAGCGCCATATTTTAAGCTATCCAGATAATCACTCCATGCTTGCATCATCTTATGACGCTCTGGCAAGTGAGAAGTCCGGTTGTAGGCTCTCCCGTTGGCATCCCTAACAGCATGCGCTAATTGATGCTCTATAAAATCAGGTCGAAAGCCTAGCACCTCGTCAAGAATGGTTCTTGCCATGGCTCGAAAGCCGTGGGTTGTCATTTGATCTTTATCATAACCAATGGCTCTAAGCGCTGTAGACATTGTTATAGCACACATGGATTTTTCACCTTTTGGGGTTTTAAGGTTTGAAAATACAAAGCGTCCATGGCCTGTGAATTGCTTGAGATTGGTTAAAATCTCAACGGCTTGGGTAGATAGTGGCACAATATGTTCCATCTCTGTTTTAGTGACAAAATAACGCCACTCTTTAGCGTCAAAATCTATTTGTGACCATTCTGCTTGACTCAATTCACCTGATCTAACAAACACCAAAGGCGCAAGCTGTAAGGCTGATCTAACAATATACGTTCCACTATAAGCATCTATCGCTCTTAATAATTCACCCACTTTTTTGGGTTCTGTAATTGATGCAAGATGGACTGGCTTAGCGGTTGTTAATGCGCCTTTTAAATCTGCTGTTATATCCCTTTCGGCTTTGCCTGTTGCAACTGCATAACGGAAAACTTGACCGCAAACTCTTAATGTTCTCTGAGCTGTTGCTGCTACACCTCGGGCTTCAAGTCGCTGTACACATTGCAGAATGTGCATAGGCGATATATCGGCGATGGGCTTATTGCCTAACCATGGAAAAATGTGCTGCTCTAATCTGGCTCGGGATGTGTTTGTTTTTTCCATCCAGTTTTTTTGCTTCTTTGCTCCCCACTCGCAAGCAACGGCTTGAAAGGTATTTATCAGGCTTTCGGCTTTCGCGGCGTTAACTGTTTTTTTATTCTCGCTTGGGTCGATACCGCCAGCAATTAACACTCTGGCTTTGTCTCGTTCTTCTCTGGCTTGCTTTAGGCCGGTATCAGGATAAACACCAATGGCTAACGTTTTACGCTTTCCGTTGAATCGGTAATCAAGTCTAAAATATTTTCCACCATTTTTGTGCATAAGTAAGTACATGCCTTTTTCGTCAGGTAGCTTGTAATCCTTGTCTGTATGGGGTTTTGCGTTCTTTATAGCGGTATCTGATAAGGGCATGACGGTATAAAATCCGGTTGTTTTAAATATGCCGTTATTTATACCGTACATTGTGACGGTATGTCAATGGATGTTATTAAACGATGATGGACGCTAAGAAGTCTACAGGCCTTATAATTCGTTGTGTTGGTGGACTCTATTAAATGACTTTAAACCTTTATTTTATGACCCTTCCAGCCGTAAAAAGCAATATAAGCATAACAAAGAACGGGGATAAAAAAAGCGCTTTGAATGCCTATCCTATCGGCAAAAAAACCTTGCACAACCGGTAGAATAGCGCCGCCGACTATTGCCGCGCATAAAATTCCCGAACCTTGTCCTGTGTGCTTCCCCAAGCCGGTAACCGCCAATGAAAAGATGGTTGGAAACATGATGGAGTTAAACAGACCTACAGAAAGAATCGCCCATGCGGCAACAGAGCCGCTGCCCATGATGGTTATTAAAACCAGTGTAGCCGCTGTTAGCGCATTAAATACCAGTGTTTTACCCGGTTGAATTTTCTGCATGACGGCCGCGCCGACAAATCGCCCAAGCATGGCGCCACCCCAGTAAAACGAGACATACTTGCCGGCCTCCTGTTCGACTAAACCGGCAATGGTAGACTCGCCAAGAAAGTTAATCAGAAAACTGCCAATGCAAACTTCACCACCGACATAAACAAAAATGGCAATGGCTCCCAACACCAGATGTTTATAGCTCCAGGCACTGTCATGTCTGTCATCGAAAGCGAACTTTGCCGTGTTGACAGTCGGTGCTTCGGTCGGTTT
>CAIUYS010000184.1 GCA_903903365.1 uncultured Methylococcaceae bacterium | reverse complement strand
CAAGAGTGGATTTAAAAATTCGATGTATAGTCTTTCAGAAATTAAACTTCCATTACATGACGTTTTGAGTCAGCACGGATAACATCCCTTAAAGGGATGGTATCCGTTAGTATCGAAATTATTGGCATCCTTCATAGTAGCTCAAAAGTAGTTGACACTTTTTTATCACAAAAAATGCTAATAATCTCTGTAGGTCGGGTTAGGCGCTAGCCGTAACCCGACCTACGCGTCTACTTCTGTATGACCCTAATGACTCTGGCAATATTATAAAACCTATTGAATGATTTCCACATAAGCTTCATCACGCAGGCGGCGCATCCAAAGCTCGGTTTCTTCTTCAATTTTTCGTTTACGAATGGCATCTCTAACCAGGTTCTTTTTGTGCTCAAGACTGTCATCTTTATTTTCCCGGTCAAGAACCTGAATTAAATGCCAACCAAATTGTGTCTGTATGGGGTCACTGATTTGATTGATGTCTAATTTGGTCATGGCTTCTTCAAACGGCTTAACCAGATCACCGGGACTTACCCAGTCAAGTGAACCGCCCTTTAAGGCGGAACCTTTGTCATCTGAATGAGCACGGGCAAGAGAGGCAAAATCATCACCGTCTGCGATACGTACTTTTAATGCCTGTAAGCGTTTTTTGGCTTCTTCGTCATCGATCAACTCATTGGTTTTTATTAAAATATGACGCACTTTGGTTTTGGTAATAATATGATTATCAAAACCTTTTATTTCCAGCATTTTAATAATATGAAAACCGCTGGGACTACGAACTGCATCGGCGACTTCACCGGCGCGCATTTGACTGACTTTATCAGCAAACAGTGTGGGTATATCATTAGCCGTACGCCAACCCAGATCACCGCCTTTAAGGGCATTGTCGTCTTCTGATTCACTCATGGCAGCTTGGCTAAAATCCTGACCTGCCCGTAGTTTTTTAACCAGATTATCGGCTTTGCTTTGGGCTTTTTGTATCTCGCTGGCTGAAGCGGCTTCTTTAACAGCAATCAGGATATGACCTAAATGATACTGAGCCGCCTCTTCGCCTACTTTTCCCTGAGTTTCCAGGTAGTGATCGACTTCTCTGTCGGTCACTTTAATGCGTCCGCCTATTTCTCTGCTACGTAATTGGTTAATAATAATTTCATTGCGCATATTATCCAAAAAGCCTTTATAGGTCATGCCCTGATGTTCCAGTTCTGCTCTAAATTGCTCAAGGGTCATATTATTTCTTTGGGCAATGTCGGCTGCCGAATTATTAAGCATCTCCTCAGTCACCGTAATTCCGGCTTTTTCTGCCAGTTGGCGCTGAAGTCTATCGATGATCATTTTTTCCAGCACCTGTTTTCGTAAAATAGACTCAGGCGGCATCTGTGTTTTGCTGGCTTGTATTCTTTGTTCAATAGTTGATACTTCCTGGTTTAATTCTTGTTCCAGAATAACATCATCTTCAACGACGGCGGCAATTTTGCCAAGGACTTCAGCTGTTATCGGGACGTTGCCCAAGAGTAAACAGCTGGTCAGTAGAGAAATAACGGCTTTTTTCATTGTGTTCTGATTGCTCATTTTTGAGATTTCCGGTAGCCATAAATTTCGCGTTGTAAAAAGGTGTCCATATCGTCGCCAAGGGCGGACAAGCCTTTTAGTTCTACTTCGAAAAATATGCCGTTTTGAGCGGTACCCGTGAGTGCCAAATTGGAGTTTGGAATGACCTGGCTGCTGTTGGCATTGGAAATGTTATTAATGTAATGGCGCAGCGCTATGCGAAACCGCCAACAACAATTTTCTTTCTCAACACCGAATAAAGCATCCTGGGTTTTATTATATAACAGCGAATACTGCCAGCGCCCCATTGCCGACCAGTTGTCATAAATCGGATAACGAAATGACATGTCACTTTGAGTAATGTCATTAAGTTGATTTGGTATCAGCGGGTTTTTTCTGTAAAGATAGCCGATATTGAAAATCTCATTATTCGGATTGCTATAATGAATGCCGGCTTGTCCTCTTTGAATATCATTCAGTTGAGGATTCCATTGCAAACCTGAGGTAACCGATAAATTACGAGTTAATTCGCTGGATAGTTCAGTAACTACATTTGAATAGCTGCCGGTTTGTATGGTACTACCTGGCACCACCAGAGTATTGGTTCCTGTGTACTGTGAAGTGACATTTCTGTCACGAAAGTAAAAAATTTCCCCAATATTTAATTTTAGCCTTTCCAATCCGGATTTATCATCAATCAGTCGCGAAGTAATAGCGGTTGTTATCTGATTGGCATCTTGTATTCTGTCGCTGCCGCTAAAACTGTTTTCCCTGAACATGGAGTAGTAGTTAAAGTCATACAGGGCGCTATCAAACACAGGTATATCCTGTTGATTGGTATAAGGAACATATAAATAAAATAGCCGGGGTTCAAGGGTATGTACAAATGAAGTATTACCCATATTTAAATTGCGCTCAAAGAACAAGCCGCTATCCGTAGAAAAAATAGGCAAGGTTCTGGAAGCGGAGCCAGATGCGCCAGGTTGCAAGTTATTTAGAATATACTGGGTGTGTTGCACAGAAAGTTTGGGCGTAATAAAAGAACTGGGTGTTTGCAGTGGAATACTGACTGAGGGTTTGGTATTAATACGTTGACCATTAACCAGGCTGGCTTGTTGAAAATAGACATATTCATTTGCCATGGCGGTGTTAAGCGGCATGAACTGAAAGCTATGATTCAGATTAAGGTTAATTTGGGGCAGTTTACGATAAGGGAGAGCCGCATTAAGTATAGTGGTATTAATTGACTGATAATTGTCAACGAGACCTGAAAGGGAGACACCGTCACCCGCATAATTAACGTTGGCATAACTTCTAAGGTAATTGTAGTTAGAGAAGCTTAGTGCATTGCCCAATTCGGCGAAATAGGTTTTATCAGACGCATAATTCAAGTCCATGTTTGAACTGATATGAGGCGTAATTCGTGAGGTGTTCTTGATCGAACCCAAATAGCGTGTGGTGTTAAGAACACTATCATGCGGCATAAATTCGAACGCCACATTGCCGCTTGATTGCTCGGTTAGATAACGGAATTTACTTGCCAATAAAGGGCCTCTTGTGGTCAACTCGCGAGGGATTAAAGTGGCGTCATAATTTGGGGCAATATTCCAGTAATAAGGGGCCGCCATACGAAATCCGCCGTACTTGGTAGAACCAAATGAAGGCGCAAGAAAACCGGAAAGCCGTCTGTTATCAATAGGAAAGGATATATAAGGCGTGTAAAACGCAGGCGTACCTTTAAATTCCAACCAGGCATTTTTAGCCGTTCCTTTGCCGGTGGTTTTATTCATTTTTAATTCAGGCGTGTGAATAACCCAGTCCTGATTGCCGGGACGACAACTGGTATAAGCTACATCTTTATACTGCGACAACGTTTTACTTTGCCGATTATACGATTTTGCCATGCCTCTTAAGGGCGTCTCAGGTGAAATAAACTGCACATTTCTTAGTTTGGCTTGATCAGAGGCCAGATTGAGCATGGCTGTTTCGCTGTGCAACGCCAGAGCATCTTCGCGGTAATAGACATTGCCGTGCATATCCATCACCTGTGAAACACTATCATAATTAGCGGTGTTGGAGGATGAATGCTGATCTGCTCTGGACATCTTGACATTACCAACAAAATTTCTGATTTCACCATCGAAAACTTCGGCATAATTCGATTTGATATCCATCGGCGAGGTTTCTCTTTTATCCGCCTGCGACACAAAATCACGTTTTGTGCCACGCTGCATATTGCAGTTTTCCCAAGGATCATAAGGGAGTTGTGAGGTTAGCGTCTTAAAGGTTTG
>CAIUYS010000183.1 GCA_903903365.1 uncultured Methylococcaceae bacterium | reverse complement strand
CTTACCCATTACCCAGTCTATTCCTCCGGACATGAATTTTAATAGCCAATTGACGACCGTTTTGCAGTTTATTCCAAACAGTATTGCAATCTCGTTTATGCCTCGCCCTTCGCCATAACAAATCAGTGCTGTTACTAATCGGTATGCTTGTATATGTTTTAATTTGAACGCAGTTAACAAACTTGCTCGTAGTTTTTCTAATAGCGCTTTGGAAAAAGATATTGCTAACACAGCCATTAATATGATCACTTAATTTTGTTAAATGGACATAGTCTAACGGAATTTTCGGAAATTTAATTTCTGAAAGTCTATATATGCTATTATAAAAATGAGATGACCGGTCGTTTTAAACGTTAATAATGTTACTGTGCCAAAACAATTATCTCTGGACTGATTATAATTCCCGAAATTAAACTTATAACCGATTCTACTACTGCAAGAATATAACTTATCACCAACCAAGCTATAGTGTCTTAGCTTGGTGAATAATGCAGAATACAACGAAAGAATATTAAGATTGTTGGTACTTTTACCGCAAAAAAAAGAGGATAAAGAAAATGAATAAAACAAAACTTATGTTGACCTGGATGGCTTTTTTAGCGCTGATTCCGGTGACAGGACAGGCAGAAATATTGGCAATGGTTAATTATGAAAGTAAGCCGGAAACGCCAAGACGCGAGGGGATAGCGATTATGGACGTTGATCCGGCCTCTAAAAATTTCGGCAAGATTTTAAACGATATTCCTTTACCGGGCGATTTGGTTGCTCATCACATTTTTTACAACAAAGATCTTAGCAAAGCCTATATTACTTCTTTAGGAAATGGCGCACTTCATGTTATGGACATGAAGCATGTTCCCTACCACATCAAAAAAATAGATATACCTGCCTGCCAGGTGAGTGAAGATATGGTGTTTTCTAATGACAACAAAACCTGGCACTTGACCTGCATGGGTAGCAGCAACGTGATTGTTGGAAATGCCCAAACTGACCAGCCAACCCAAGTTATCGCAGCAGATTCCAAGACCCAATTTATTCGTTATCCGCATGGTATCGGCCTGCAAGAAGACATTGACCGCATTATGGTGACCAGTACCATACGTCCTTCTGATCTGGGCGATCCAGGCGAAACGGTAACCATCATCGAAGCCAGTAGCGGCAAAGTGTTGTCTACCCACAAACTATCTGACAAGCCTTCGCCTTCTGGTGTGGCGACAGTAGAAGCGGTTTTTCTGCCCGAGGCGAATCCGCCTATGGCTTATATAACCACCATGTTCGGCGGCACACTTTGGACAGGTTTGTGGAATTCCGACAGCAAGGCATTTGACTTTGCACAAGCTTACGAATTTAATCATGCGACACAGAATGTACCGCTGGAAATTTACTTCAACAAAAAGCATGACCGACTGTATATCACCACAGCCAACCCCGGTCATCTTAATGTCTTTGATATCAGTCAATCTGCATTGAAACCAATATTACTAAAATCTATACCAACTGCCGCTGGCGCTCATCATGTCGTATTTTCGCCAGACGAGCATTACGCCATCGTGGAGAACAATTTTTTGAATCTTCCGGATATGAATGACGGCTCTTTGACCGTCATTGACATGACTACTTTTGAAAAAGTTGCCAGTATTGATACTCTAAAAAAACAGGGGTTGCTTCCCAACAGTATTATTTTAATGCCGAAATGGCATCATGATACCGCGCATTAAAAAGAATAAATCGCCGGTTTTATAAAAAAATCAAGCCACCTTTGGCGGATGAGGTTAAGCTTATTCGCCAAAGGATTACACACCAATGTCATTAAGTTAAGCGCCTCTTTGGAAGATAAACCGTTGGCTGAGCGGAGCCGAAGCCGGCAAAATCGCTTCGACTTCG
>CAIUYS010000182.1 GCA_903903365.1 uncultured Methylococcaceae bacterium | reverse complement strand
GTCATAGTGATTCTCTGTTAATAAAGCGCTCCAGGCGCTGCATGGCGACGGTCATTTTAGCGATAGACGTGGTGTAAGCAAAGCGCAAGGAGTGATGCGCTTCATGGCTGCCAAAATCCAGTCCCGGCGTTATGGCAACCCCTTCGGCTTCCAAAAAATCCAAGGCAAATTGATGGCTGTCATCGGTAAACTTTTTGCAATTGACATAAATATAAAAAGCACCGGCGGGTTTAACCGGTATTTCAAACCCCAAGCGCAATAGATTATCATAAAGAAAATCCCGTCTGGCGGCAAATTCGGCGCGTCTGTTTTCAAGTTCTGTCAGGGTATTTTCATCAAAAGCCGCCAAGGCGGCATATTGCGACGCTGTGGACGTTGCGATATAAATATTTTGGGCTAATTTCTCAGTGGCTTCAATAAACGCCTCCGGCACAATCAGCCAGCCAATGCGCCAGCCGGTCATGCCAAAATATTTGGAAAAGCTGTTGATCACAAATACCTCGTCGCTAAATTCAAGTGCGGTAGTCGCCTGATTATCGTAAACCAGCCCATGATAAATTTCATCGGAATAAAAGCAACCGCCCAGCTTATCAACAGTGTCAATTGCTTGTTTTAATTCTTCAGGACTAATCAGTGTTCCGGTGGGATTGGACGGGGAGGCGATCAAAACGCCTTGAGTGGCGCCTGTCCAATGGTCTTTGATATGTTTTGCGGTTAATTGGTAATCGGTATCGGCAGCAACCGGGATGGTTTTGGTTTTGCAACCTAATAAAGTGGCAACGTTGCTGTTACACGGATAACAGGGGTCTGCCATCAATAGTTCTTCGTTCGGGTTAAGGCTGACTCCAAGTGCCAGTAAAAACGCACCAGAAGCGCCAGGGGTTACAAAAATACGATGTTCGTCTATAGTTACACCATAACGTTGTTGATAAAAGCCCGCTATTTTTATTCGCAGCTCTGGCAAACCTGCGGCAGGCGTGTATTTAACCTCGCCGGTTTGAATGTGCTTAAGAGCGGCATCGACAAGGGTGGGTGGTGTTGGAAAGTCAGGTTCACCGATTTCCATGTGAATAACATCAACGCCTTGCGCTTCCAATAGCTTGGCTCTGCGTAGTAATTCCATGACATAAAACGAAGAAATGTGTGTATTTCGCTCTGCCGGTTGTTTGCGCATAATGAAAGTGCTCATAAAAAAACGTCAATGATAACAATAAACCTTGCTAATTGGTGATTATTCTGCTAAAAATGCGCAGTTTTTATTTATCCTGTCTAGTAGGAGTTAATGGATGACCGATAGTACTAAACCGATTGTTGCATCACCTTTCAGTTTTGCGCCTTACAAAGAAAAAGAAGGCGAAGAATATATGGCTGACGCTCAGTTAAAGCATTTTGAGACCATTTTAAAAAACTGGAAAGCCGAATTAATGCACGAAGTAGATCGTACCGTGCACCACATGCAGGATGATGCCGCTAATTTCCCTGATCCTAATGATCGGGCGACACAGGAATCAGAATTCAGTCTGGAATTAAGAACGCGTGACCGTGAACGTAGGCTTATCAAGAAAATTGATGATTCCCTTAAAGAAATTGAATCAGGGAATTATGGGTTTTGTGAGTCTTGTGGCATTGAAATAGGCATACGTCGCCTTGAAGCCAGACCTACGGCCAGTTTATGTATTGACTGTAAAACCCTTGATGAAATTCGGGAAAAACAAATGGGCTAAAACAGCTTGTCGTGCTGGATAAACAACCTTATAGGGGCCGGTTTGCGCCTTCGCCTACCGGCTCCCTGCATTTGGGTTCGCTTTTCACCGCGCTCGCCGGATTTCTTCAGGCTCGGTCACAGCAGGGCCAATGGTTGCTGCGTATTGATGATCTTGATACCCCGCGTAATGTTAAAGGTTCGGCGGATAACCTGTTAAAAACTCTGGAGGCCTTCGGCCTGCATTGGGATGGTTCTGTCGCTTATCAAAGCCAAACGCTTGACGTTTATCATGATATTCTTGATAAATTAACCAAAGATAACCAGGTTTATCCTTGTACATGCAGTCGAAAAACAGTGGCTGCTATTTATTCAGGTGCTTGTCGGGATAAACAAACCTTCCCTGATAGCCCTTATTCCCATCGTCTTAAAACCGATAACAGCGTCATTTCTTTTCACGATGAGTTGCAGGGCTTAATTTCAACTAATTTAGCTCGGCAGCATGGCGATTTTATTTTAAAAAGAAAAGACCGGATTATCGCTTATCAATTTGCGGTAGTGATTGATGATGACCGTCAGGCTATTAATCATGTCGTGCGTGGCTACGACTTATTGGCGTTAACTCCCCGGCAAATCTATCTTCAGCAATTACTGGGATTAGTTACCCCGGGTTACATGCATGTGCCGGTTATTATCGACGGACAAGGTTATAAGCTCAGTAAACAAACCCATGCCACAGCAGTCGATTTAGAACATCCTCAGAAAGTTATATTTGAATTACTGACCTTATTAAAGCAAAACCCCCCTTGCGAACTTCAATACGCGTCTTTGAATGAGTCGCTGGAATGGGCGATAGGGCATTGGAATCCGGAACCGTTAAAGAATTGTCGGGCAATTTGCAGGTAGAGTAGTAGGGTGCGCGATGTGCACCACTATAAATTGGGGACCTATTATTGCGAGTTGCCTAAAGATAAACAGTGATGAATTCTGGAGTCGTTGATAAAATTAGCCAATATTCGATTTGATGAAGCAACCACCAGCAAAAGTCATAAAAAAGTTAAAAAAATATGGTACTAATAGAACTACTGACTGAAATAATGGGCTTGGCTTACAACGCAAACTTATACGGTAATAACTTACAATCATTCAGGATTAAATAATGTCCGCTAACAAATTTGTTATCAGCAATCCCAAGCCATCAATTACCAAGCTCCCTGAAATGGGCATGAAAAAAGATGATTTTATTGATGATTTTAAACAATATTATGTCCATTTGCTGGGTAGGGATGAAAACTGCCGGTCGCCTTTATATGCCGGCGAAGCCTTGTCATTAGCAGTACGTGACCGTTTGATGGAACGCTGGAAGGCCACCCACCAAGCCTATAAGGCCAACGGTTGCAGGCGGGGTTATTATCTGTCGATGGAATTTCTGATGGGGCGCACGTTAAGCAATGCCATGTTGAATATGGGCGTAACCGATACGGTGACTCAGGCAATGTATGATCTCGGTATTGACATCGAAGAGTTGATCGGTAGTGAACAAGATGCAGGCCTGGGTAATGGCGGTTTGGGTCGCCTCGCAGCCTGCTTTATAGACAGTTGTGCCACTTTGCAATTGCCGGTGATAGGCTATGGTTTACGTTACGAATATGGCATGTTTACCCAGACCATTATTAATGGTGAGCAGGTTGAAAAGCCGGATCATTGGCTGCGTTATGGTAATGTGTGGGAAGTTGAGCGACTGGAATATTCTTATAGTATTAAATTTGGCGGTCACACTGAAGTTCAAACCGATGAAAACGGCCTGCAACGATATTGCTGGATAGGGACCCATGATGTTCTGGCTGTGCCTTTTGATACACCAATACCGGGCTATCAAAATGGAACGGTTAATACCTTGCGGCTTTGGAAGGCGGTGGCTACCGAAGAGTTTAATT
This sequence comes from uncultured Methylococcaceae bacterium, assembly GCA_903903365.1. GTDB lineage: Bacteria > Pseudomonadota > Gammaproteobacteria > Methylococcales > Methylomonadaceae > Methylobacter_C. Next base: position 1,071 of record CAIUYS010000182.1, on the reverse strand, counting down.
TGGATGAGTTTAATGCGGGCGATTATGCCGAAGCTGTTGAAGCAAAAATTTCAGCTGAAAATATCACCATGGTGCTGTATCCCAATGATGCCAATGAAAATGGTAAGGCGCTAAGGTTACAGCAGCAATATTTTCTGGCTTCCGCCAGTTTACAAGATGTCCTTGCTCACTGGACAAGCATGCACGGCAATGATTTTAATCATTTTGCTGAAAAAAGTTGTTTTCAGTTAAACGACACCCATCCGAGCATTGCCATTGCCGAACTGATGCGTTTGCTGATCGATATTCACGGCTTGACTTGGGATGCAGCATGGATTATTACGAAAAGTACCATGGCTTATACTAACCATACCTTGTTGCCGGAAGCTCTGGAAATGTGGCCTGTTGTATTAATGCAGCGGTTGTTGCCCCGGTTGATGGATATTATCTTGGAAATTAATGCCCATTTTATCGCTGAAGTGTCTATGCACTGGCCCGGTGACAATGAGCGTTTACGCAGAATGTCCATCATAAAAGAAGGGAATGAGCAGCAGGTAAGAATGGCGCATCTTGCCATCGTGGGTAGTTTTTCTGTGAACGGAGTTGCCCGGTTGCATTCGCAGTTATTACAGCAAGGCTTATTCAGTGATTTTTATGCCTTATGGCCCCATAAGTTTAATAATAAAACCAATGGAGTAACGCCACGGCGCTGGTTATCCTCCTGTAATCCGGCATTGGCAAGCCTGATAACCGAGACGATAGGCGACGGGTGGGTTACGGATTTGTCGCAATTAAAAAAGCTGGAGCCTTATGCCGAGGATGCGCAATTTCGGCAGCGCTGGCATGTCATTAAACAGGCAGCAAAACAGCGATTGATTGATTATAAACAACGTAAAAACGACACTGATATAAATTTTAATGTGGATGCCATATTAGATGTACAGGTTAAGCGTATTCATGAATACAAGCGTCAACTGCTCAATGTATTGCATGTGATTCATCTTTATAACGTTATTAAAAACGGTGATGTTGATAGCCGGGTGCCACGATTTGTATTAATTGGCGGCAAAGCTGCTCCCGGTTATCGCATGG
>CAIUYS010000181.1 GCA_903903365.1 uncultured Methylococcaceae bacterium | reverse complement strand
TTGCCTCAACCAAAGACAATATTCGTGCGATTCTTAAAAACTATCAGGACAATGGCATTGCGAAAATTGTTGCCTTAAGGGGCGATTTACCCTCCGGCATGTTGTCAGCCGGTGAATTTCGTTACGCCAATGAGTTGGTCGAGTTTATTCGCCAGGAAACCGGTGATTACTTTCAGATTCACGTTGCCGCCTACCCGGAAGTGCATCCGCAATCGGCAAATGCAACAGACGATTTTAAAAACTTCAAGCGCAAAGTTGATGCCGGTGCAAATGCCGTCATTACCCAGTATTTTTATAATGCCGAAGCGTATTTTTATTTCGTGGACGCCTGTGAAAAAAACAGTATAACAATCCCCATTGTTCCCGGCATCATGCCCATTACGCAATATGCGCAACTGTTTCGTTTTTCAGAAATGTGCGGTGCAGATATTCCTCGCTGGATGCGAAAACGCCTGGAAAGTTTTGGTGATGACAGAGAGTCTGTTCAAGCCTTTGGTCTGGATGTGGTCAGTCATCTTTGCCAGCGCTTATTGGATAACGGTGCGCCAGGACTGCATTTTTACACCATGAATCAATCTGCGCCTACCTTGGCAATTTTGGAAAGATTACAAATTCATACGTAAGACTAAAGTCGCCAATCAGGATTGTTGGATTATGTTCATCTATCGTCGAAATTATTGGCAGTAATGGGCTTTTCTCAGATCGGTTTACAGTAATAATGTTCTCGCTCGGGAGTGTTGTGGAAACGATCTCGTTTCGAACGATAGGAAGTAAACGATTCAAAGACCTTACCTCGATTTTGATATTGGGGTAAGCGTATTTTTTACCTACAGTTTAGGCCATTCCCATTGACTAACCAATCCCTTTCCCAGCGCGATCATTCCGTTTTGTGGCATCCTTGCACGCAAATGAAAGATCATGAAACCTTCCCGATTATTCCCATAAAAAAAGGGCAGGGCGTTTGGCTGGAAGATTTTGACGGCAATCGCTATCTGGATGCGATCAGTTCGTGGTGGGTTAATCTGTTTGGTCATGCCAATCCTGCTATCAATGCGGCGCTAAAAGATCAGCTTGATACTTTGGAGCATGTGATTTTTGCCGGATTCACCCATGAATCTGCTATAAAGTTGGCGGAAAAACTGGTTGAAATAACTCCCGAAGGTCTTGATCGTTGTTTTTATGCCGATAATGGTTCGGCAGCGGTCGAAGTGGCGCTTAAGATGAGCTTTCACTATTGGCGAAATAACGGGCAAACCCAGAAAACAAAATTTATAACGCTGGAAAACAGTTATCACGGCGAGACATTGGGAGCCTTGGCGGTAGGTAATGTGTCGTTGTATAAAGAAACTTATGCGCCGTTATTAATGGATGTGATAACGGTGCCGGGACCTGATTGTTATTACCGTGAACCGGGCGAGTCATGGGCGGATTATTCCACGCGCCGTTTTACACTAATGGAGCAGGCGTTACAACAACACGCAGAAACGGTATGCGCCGTTATTATTGAGCCTTTAGTGCAGTGCGCCGGCAATATGCGTATGTATGATCCGGTGTATTTAAAATTGCTGCGTGCCGCTTGTGATAAATACAATGTGCATTTAATTGCCGATGAAATTGCTGTTGGCTTTGGGCGCACGGGGACTTTATTTG
>CAIUYS010000180.1 GCA_903903365.1 uncultured Methylococcaceae bacterium | reverse complement strand
CGACCCAACTTGGCAACCGTCGTGGTTTTACCCGCACCCTGTAAACCGGCCATTAAAATAACAGCAGGCGGAACAGCCTTAAGATTAAGGCTTTCATTCGCATCACCCATGACTTTGACCAGTTCAGCCTGAACCAACTTGATCATGGCTTGACCCGGCGTCAGACTGGCCTGCACGTCCTGCCCTAAAGCGCCCTCTTTGACGCGTTCAATAAAATCCGTCACAACCGGCAGAGACACGTCAGCCTCAAGTAAAGCCATGCGCACTTCGCGCAGCGTTTCCTTGATATTATCTTCAGTCAGGCGACCCTGACCTTTAAGCTTTTTAAGCGTAATACTTAATCGATCGGTTAAATTATCAAACATGTCTATGTCTTTATTGTTTAATCTTAAGGAAACTACCCGCGAGTACAAATGCGCTAGGACTATTTAATCGCGTATATTACCATATACATTAAGACCTTTGCACCCGTTGCAATGACTGAACAATTAATTAGACTAACATTACCTTAACCGGCACTTTTGCCCGCTCTCACCTATAAGCCCATGAACACCACAGCAATCGCGATCCTATCAATAGGCACTTACCTGGCAAGCACCCTGCTTATTATCCGACACATTGACCAAAGCCGTATGCATCGTGCCGCCCTTTATCTGGCATGGATAGCCGTTTGCAGCCATTTTTTATATACAGCGATTGTTTTCCAGCGTAGCAACGGCTTTAACTTTAGTTTTTTTAGCACCGGCTCACTGGTTGCCATGATTGTTGCCCTGCTTTTATTAATAGCGACGATCAATAAACCCGTCGAAAAACTGGGCATTGCACTTTTCCCCATCGCGGCCGGCATGTTGGGGCTGGAGCTAAACTTTGCCCACAAAACCCAACTACTCTCCAGCTACAACTGGGCAATGAGCACCCACATCCTGACCTCTATCATTGCATTTAGCCTGTTAAACATTGCGGCCCTGCAAGCCATCTTACTCGCCATTCAAGATCAGCAATTAAAAAGCCATCCGCCCAAACGCATCATCCAGTCATTGCCACCGCTACAAACCATGGAAGCCCTTTTATTTCAAATGCTCACCACAGGAATAGTGTTCCTGACAATTTCATTAATCAGTGGCTTTTTGTTTATAGAAGATTTATTTGCCCAGCATCTGGTACATAAAACCGTATTATCGCTACTGGCATGGATCATATTTACAGGCCTTTTAATCGGCCGAAAACGTTACGGATGGCGCGGACAAACAGCAATACGCTGGACATTAATCGGCTTTATATTGCTGCTATTGGCTTATTTTGGCAGCAAACTGGTTTTGGAACTGATTTTGCATCGATAAACTTAACAAACAGCCATTGATCCATGATGAAATAAATAAATCAATCAGCGGCTTTTTGCTTAACTTACTTGCCGCCTTCTGATGCCATAAGCTGCCGCAAGGTTACGGCGATGTCCTCGCCCAACTTTGAAAGGCATTGGCTTTGGGCTTTAACCATTACCGCATAATCGGTGGTTGAGGCCGGAAATTGGTAGACAGAGCGTTTATCGATAGAGGGTTTATCCTTATGCTTTACAAACCACTGAGCGATTAGCCTACTCTGACCGCTTGCATCCACATTAAACTCCAATATATCGATACCGACTTGATAATCAACAACTTGCCGCTGTGACCAGGGATAACGAACGATGCGATCCGTACCCAACTGGCTGGGCAAGGTTTTGAACAGAGCCAAAGAGATATTTTGATCCAAACGTTCTGCCCAACGGTGATCTTCGGAAAGTTGATACTGATTATCAGTGATTGCAACCATCATCTGGGGTCGGTTCAGATATTCCGGAATGCGTATTGGCCCCAAACCTAT
>CAIUYS010000179.1 GCA_903903365.1 uncultured Methylococcaceae bacterium | reverse complement strand
CCCAAAGGTTATAGGCAAAAAATTAAAGTGGCAAGATGTTTTAGTTGCGCTTATACCATTAAAAAGGGTGCTGCGACAATATGTCACATTTTTATTTGCAGTGTCTGTTGGTATTATTAACCTAACTTTTAAAGCTCTTAACGAGTTTTTAGCTGAAAGTTGCGTTATATCACTCCTAATAGCCTCACGGCGGTTTTTTTAAACCGCCATTTTTTTGCCTGTTTTTACCTCGCGCTAATCAAAAGCGATACCTAATCCGCATAACCCGCAGTACCCCATGGGTTCTTTGGCCAAATATTGCTGATGAAAATCTTCTGCATAATAAAAAATGCCGGCGGGCATAATCTCTGTGGTTATTTGATTAAAACCTGCTTGCGTTAGCAAATGCTGGTAAACTTTTTTTGATGCAAGCGCCTCATCAATTTGTTGCTGGCTGTTGGTATAAATTCCGGATCGATATTGCGTCCCGCTGTCGTTACCTTGCCTCATACCCTGAGTCGGATTATGGGATGTCCAGAACAGTCGAAGCAAGTCTTGGTAAGTTATTAATAACGGATCATAAATAACTTTTACCACTTCGTTATGCCCAGTCAAGCCTGTGCAAACTTCATCATAAGTCGGGTTGGGCGTATAACCACCGCTATAACCAACAGCGGTACTAAAAACGCCAGGTTGTTGCCAGAATTTTCGCTCAACGCCCCAAAAGCAACCCATGCCAAATAGGGCCTGTTGCAGGTTAGCCGGAAAAGGTGGTGCAATGGGATTGCCCGTTACAATATGTTTATTGGTAATGCGCATTTCAGTCGCTCTGCCAGGTAATGCTTGATCGGGTTCGGGCAGGGTAAGCTTTTTTGATGATAAAATCATAACTTATGGTATTTTGGTGGACGAATTAAGCGAGTATTACATTTTATAGTACCGGAATTAATTATTATAACAAAGCAGTTATTGTTAACGAGAGAGTCATGAGAGAGCAAGATTTATTACGCCGTTTTTTATTTGAAGAGTTGGGCGTCCGGGGTGAGTGGGTTAAATTAACCACCAGTTGGCAAGCGGCCAAGCAGCATCAGCAGGGCCCTTTAAATGCGCAACTTCAATTAGGACAGGCGTTTGCGGCGGTGGTTATGCTGTCGGCAACCATCAAATTTAACGGCTCAATGATACTTCAAGCGCAAGGTGATGGTGAATTTAAAACACTGGTTGTACAATCCACGCATGATCAAAAGATACGCGGTTTGATCCGCAGCAATGACTACGTTCCTGAAGGGTCATTAGAAAACATGTTTGGGCAAGGACGACTGGTATTAACCATTGAGCCTGATGATGCCCAACCTTATCAGGGCATTGTGCCGCTGCAAGGTAAAAATTTGGCAGATGCCTTGCAAACTTATTTTGAGCAATCCGAGCAACTTAAAACCCGGTTATGGCTGTTTGCCAATGAAACCGAGGCCGTTGGTTTGTTATTACAGGAGCTACCTGCGCAAAATAACGATATGACGGATTGGGAACATATTGAGATACTGGCCAACACTGTCACCGAGCAGGAATTACTGGAACTGGATTGTGAAGAGTTGTTGTATCGATTGTTTAATCAAGAATTAGTCAGACTGTTTGATGCCGAACCGGTTGAGTTTCGGTGCGCCTGTTCCAGGACACGGATAGAGAGAACTCTTCGCGCTCTGGGCGAAGAGGAACTGGAAAGCATTTTACAAGAGCAAGGTCGCATTGAAATTGCTTGTGAATTTTGTGGCGAGCACTATCATTTTGACAGGATTGATGTAGATGCTTTGTTATCTACAGAACGTGTGGCCAATCCCTCTAAAACACAACATTAATTGACACGTAAAATGAAACGATTTTTTATATTAATACTGTCACTTTGGCAACAACGCCTTAAACTCTATGTCGTTGCGGCTCTGACAGGTGCCGTTATTGGTGTTGTGGTACTGGCGCCAAGCTACGATTATATTGATTCCAAAACCCGTACCGATAGCACTGCCTCGTCAATCGATTATATGTCGAGTCAGTTAAAAGCGCTGTTACAAGGTAATGTGTTCCAAAATAGCATGATGCTGTTTTATGCAGAAATAGGTGCCATGCTGGGTTTATTAACTATTGGTCTATACAGTTTTTTAAATAAACGCTTATTACGTATTGAGCTGTTAAAAATGGAACTGAATAAGGATATACCGTTAATCATTCAGCAAGGCGAAGGGCCTTTACTGGAGTTTAAATCATCTTTTCGCTGGGACTTGGAACAATCCTGCACCAATCGGCAACTTGAAAGCGTTGTATTAAAGTCCTTGGCAGGGTTTCTTAATAGCCATCATGGAGGGACGTTACTAATTGGGGTGGCAGATGATGGCCGGATTATTGGTTTGGAAAATGATTTCAAAACGCTTAAAAAGCAAAATCAGGATGGCTTTGAACAGACCCTGATGACAGCGATAGCGGCTAATCTTGGCGCCGATTTATGCACACACATTAGCATTTTGTTTCATGTCATAGAGGCTAATGCTGTTTGTCGGCTTATTGTTTTACCCTCTGATAGACCGGTATTTTTAAACCAGGGAAACGCGCCCAAACTGTTTCTTAGAACGGGTGGTGGAACGCGGGATTTAAATATCCAAGAGGCGCTGGAGTTTGCGCCCATCCGCTGGAAAAGAACCCATTAGCCAATTTTTCTTATTCACCACGAAGGCACGAAGAGCACGAAGAAAAACAAATACAACTTCGTGTTCTTGCAGGGCCTATTTTACTCCAGCAGCAGCATTATATTATTACGATGCTTAACTTAATGACTAACCTGGGCAATCCAGTCTTGCAAGTTATAATAATTGGTAATGCGAGCCACTTTATTGTCACGGATTTCAAAAAATGCACCTGCGGGTAAGTGATATTTTTGTCCTTTTGCCGCTGGCAGACCTTCATCTGTTTTAATATATTCGCCCAATACCACAAATTCAGCAGCGGCGCGTTTGCCATCGGCTGTCGCCATAATGACCATATCAACCAGTTGTTCTTTGTAGTTGAAGTTCATGCACGCCATAAACTGGGTAAAGGCTTCTTTGCCAATTTCCCGTTTGCCTTGATTGATGTCATGGATCACATCGTCAGTGAGCAAATTTAAAAAAGTCTCCATATCGCCGCCATTAAAAGCCGCATAGTAGCGTTCTACCAAGTTAATACTGTCTTGTTGATTCATAGTCATTCCAAAATTAAAAGTTAGTCATATTACGTACTGTCCAAGAAAAATAAGACATTTCACCACAAGACACGAAGATCACGAAGATTTTTCTTTGGTTTTTCTTCGTGAACTTCGT
>CAIUYS010000178.1 GCA_903903365.1 uncultured Methylococcaceae bacterium | reverse complement strand
CCCCCAGAATACGCCTAGTTCCCACGCTCCAGCGTGGGAATTCATCCGGCAACGCTCCAGCGTTGCGTGACGCGGGAGCGTCACTATCGGCATTCCCACGCCGGAGCGTGGGAACAATAGGGTGGGAGTTATTTGTTGCGAGTTACCTGACTTGTTGCGGCACTTTGCGCAGTTTGTTTGCTTCATAACCCAGACTTGCCACTTTTTTTGTTAATTCCTGGTATTCGCTATCACTCATCACCGGTGTGCGAGCCATAATCCAGACATAGTCTCTGGCATTTCTGGCGATAATGGTGGTGGTGTAATCTTTATCCAGATACGCAATGATATATTCAGCTTTGAAAGGCCAGATAAATTGCATGCCCCAGACTGCATTATGGGTATTTTCAACAACAAAACCGGTGGGATTATAACGCTTTTCAGGATCATCAAAGCCCCCTTTTCTAAAGGTGAACGTGGTATTGATGCTGCCATCTTTTTCAAGTTGGTAGGATTCAATGGCATTATAAGCCTCGGTTTCAATCATCGTAGGAATACACGCAATCACATACCAAGCGCCCATGAATTGATTCAAATTTACCTGCGCTACCGGTTGGACAGGCTGCCTGTTTTGGCTGGCGCAACCACTAAAAATGAGGGCGCATAACCCTGCGAACAGCTTGATTAACTTGTTTTTCAATGAGAAAACTCCAGTTTGACGTATTTGAATAGCCCTTGAAGGGGGTTTATGTGCCTGTATTCTGCGCTATTAAAAACCCGCTGAGTAGCCTTATTTATTCTATAAAATCCATCAACCTGATAACAGCAAGTTTTTTATCCGTGACTACTGCACCACAAACGCCCTCCCCCAACTCAATATCCAGAACATGCCACGCAGAAGCGTCACCACACAACTCAGGAACCCGTAAAAGTTCTGTGGGGTTTTCAGGATTAACAACACACTGATTTAATCCTAAAGTAATACCGTGTCCGGTGGCTTTTACAAAAGCTTCTTTGCGTGTCCAGTAACGGTAAAATTCCAGATTTTTCTGGATTTCAGGCAGTTGATTCCAATAGGCTATTTCTTCTTCAGCAAAACATTTATTAACCAGACCGGACACGTTAATTCTTGGTTTACAGAGTTCAATATCAACACCCAGCTGACAATTCCAACTCATTGCAATCAGTACCCTGTCTGCCGAATGTGATAAATTAAAGGCCAACTCGGGATAATCGGCCAGATATGGTTTGCCCTGTGCAGCTTTTTTTATACTTATTTTTTCCGGTGACTGATTAAGCAGGTGAGCCAACTGATTTCTTAAACGGCCATGTATTTCTACATAACGTTTGTGTAACAACTCATTTTTAAATTTTTGGGCTTGCGCTTGCTCGGCCTCATCAAGGACGCGCCAATAAGCTTGATAATCCGCGTTCTCGGCAATCACTTTGCCATGCCAAATATCTACTTCGTTAATGCCCAACAACTGCCCTGCCCTCGCCGCGTTTATCACTGGCAGCAGACAATGACTTGTTGGCTTTATTCAATAGCACCGCCTGCATATCACCATAAGGATAACGCGCGACTTTCAGTTGATGACCCTTTGCAGCAAGGCCGGTAATCTCGGCATCAGACAAGGCACCTTTTTCATATTCAATCACATCAGGCATAAATTGATGATGGAAACGTGGCACTTGCACCCAGGATTCAGGCCCGTTGCCTTTGGCAAAATCCAGTGCCGCCAACAGCACCATTGAAATAATGCGACTGCCACCCGGCGTACCCAGCACAGCAACCTGGGTGTCGGTTTCAAGAAAAGTCGGCGTCATACTGGATAACATCCGTTTGCCCGGTGCGATGGCATTGGCAACACCGCCGACCAAACCATAGCCGTTCATGGCACCTGGAAGACTGGAAAAATCATCCATTTCATCATTTAAAACAACACCGGTTCCTGCCACTACAAAGCCCGAACCAAACGGAAAGTTAATACTGAGCGTTGCGGCAACCCGATTACCTTCTTCGTCAATAATGGAAAAATGGGTAGTATTGGTGCCTTCGGGTTGTTGCTCTATTTCGCCAGACAGCATCTCGCTCGGCAAGGCTTTATCGGGCCGAAGACTGCTACGCAAGCCGGCGGCATAATCTTCATTTAACAAGCGTTTAACGGGAATATCAATAAAGTCGGCATCACCCAAATACAAGGTACGATCATGATAAGCGCGGCGCATGGCTTCCGTTATCAAATGTTTACGGGTAATCTCATCCGTTTTTTGCAAATCGTAACCGGATAAAATATTTAAGGCTTCAATCAACACAATACCACCGGAGGATGACGGTGCCGCACTAGTGATTTTTATGCCTTTATAGTGACCGGTGACCGGTTTACGCTCGGCAATTTGGTAAGACTCAAGATCTTCTTTTGTCCAGATACCGCCCGCCTTATTAACCCCCTTAACCAGTTTATCGGCCATACAACCGCTATAAAATCCGTCGCGACCTGATTTTGCCAACTGCGTTAAAGTGTGAGCCAAATCCGGTTGTCTGAGTATGGAATAAGGTTGGGGTAACTTGCCGTTATCCAGAAATATATCGGCTGTCGCAGGGTATTGCTTGATTAACTCCGCTCTGACTTTTAGCATTTTTAAATAGCGATTGCCAATGGCATAACCTGTCTGGGCATAGCGAATTGCCGGAGCCAAACTATCAGCCAGTGGCAACTTTCCGTATTTTTCCGACAGATGCACCAAGCCCGCAGGCATACCGGGAATAGCCGCCGCCAAAGCGCCATCAAGGGATAATTTTGGAATTACTTGGCCGTCTTTATCCAGATACATCGCTTTATGTGCCGCCAAGGGCGCTTTTTCACGGCCATCAATCAGGGTTTCAAAACCGTCTTTTTCCCTGTGCAGCAACCAGTAACCGCCGCCCCCCAAGCCAGAACCCGTAGGTTCAACAACCGCCAATGCCGCACTAACCGCCACCGCCGCATCAAACACATTGCCGCCTTTATCCAGAATCTCAAAGCCCGCCGCCGTTGCCAACGGATGCGCAGAAGCAATCGCCACTTTATGCCCGTCGGCATAAGCCTGTGACCCCCAAAAAACAGTCATTAAAATGATCGCTGTATAACGTTTTTTTAACATTTTCTACCTGATTATTGATAGTAGGTGAATAAATAAGGGGATGTATCGCATATCACTAAAAACGTTTCGGTTATAAGTCCTGTCGGGCGCGTTTCTTTGCGCCCGACATTTCAGCAGGATTGTCGAGTAACGATGAGTTCTGTAGGTTGGGTTAGGCGATAGCCGTAACCCAACACATCGACGCGATAAATGTCTAACCTAGCCGACACAAAAACTCTTCAACCTGTTCAATAAAAACACCCGGCTGTTGGACATGCAGCCAGTGTCCGGCATTGGCGATTATATTCAGCGTGGCATCCGGAAACAAGGTACTTATATCTTCGGCTTTAACATAGTTTGACTCTTCACCTGCCAAAAACAGGGTTTTTCCGGTAAACGGCGTGAGTTGTTCAACAGCGGGAAAGGCGATGATATTAGGTGCCATACTATAAAAAATATCCAGGTCAACGCGCCAGCAATAAGCGCCGTCTTTCAGGATAAGATTTTGCAATAAAAACTGGCGATAACCGAGTTCGGGTATGGCGGTAGCCAGCTGCAACTCGGCTTGTTTACGATTGTTGATTTCGGGTAGCGGCAGTGCTTTTAAGGCTTGAATCAAGTGGTTAAAACAGTGCTTATAAGTGACGGGGGCAATATCGACCACGATCAGTTTCTCAATACGCTCCGGATGATTCAAGGCAAACCACATCGCCACTTTACCACCCATGCTGTGACCCAGCACACTGGCGGTTGTTAAATGGTGAGTATCCATAAATTGCAACAAATCCGCTGCCATGGACGGATAATCCATGACCGGATGATGCGGCGACGCGCCATGATTACGTAAATCCGGCACATAAACATGAAACGTGGCGGCCAGTTTTTCGGCTACTTGCCGCCAGTTACGCGAGGATGCGAAAAAACCATGCAAAATAATCAGCGGCGCATCATCCGGATTACCCAGCTCTTCAAAGGCTAAAGTGACGGTTTCCATTAAACAATAATAGCGAACAACACGCCCATCAAGCCGCCAAAAAATCCACCCCAAACGACCAGCCAGCCTAAATGCTCATGAATGATGGCTTGCACCATTTCTTTAACCAGTTGCGGGGTTAGTTCATTCAGACGTTTATCAATAACGGTTTCAATTTTGTCGATAATATCGACGCCAATTTTATGGGCATCCAACCCTTCCTTTAGCGCTGCTTTAAAGCGGTCTGACTCAATCATGTCGACCAGAGTAATTTTTATCTTTTCGGTAAAAGGTTCTTTTAACGGAGCCAGAGCATCCGGCCCACCCATCATGACCAACATACTGCCAAAAGAAGATTCCATAATGGAGGAAACCAGACTTTCATAAATCCGGTCGTAGTTAACGGCATTTAAGAAAGGTTCCAGATTCAACATCTTACTG
>CAIUYS010000177.1 GCA_903903365.1 uncultured Methylococcaceae bacterium | reverse complement strand
GGCCAATGGGTAATCTGGCTTTTTTTGTGTAGCTCCAAAGTATGATGCGCTTTAGTAAAAATGTCGTGCAGTGACCGGGTCAGTAATACCGGCAAAGATTGGCTTAGATAGCGTTCAACCATCACCAAAGATAAAGCCTCAGTTAAAGTTATGCCGCCATTGGCCTGATTGTCTACACCCGCCCAGCGGTAACCATGCGCCAAACCGTTGCCGGCTTCACCTGCCACAGAGCTATTGTCGTTACAGTCAAGTTGTTGATAGGTTTCCAGTAAAGATTTCAGGTCTCGACGAATGCTGTGTACAGCAACGGCATAGCCTTGTTCCTGCAAATCCTTAACGATCTCGGTAACCGTTACCCAACGCTCGGAACGCCCGCTTAAACGGCGTATGATTTCCAAAACCAGCATCCGTCGCTGAACAATCGCTTGTGATTTTTGATTTGACAATATCTGACTCCATGATGATAACTTTTAACCCGATGCCTGACAGACAAAACACCCGAATGCCAACCCTCAAATTTAACCCTTACACATTTTGTAAGGGTTAACCCGTACACTACAGTCACACCCGAAAAATACAACGGGCGAAACGGCGATTGGGTACTTTAGACGGTCTTTATGTCAACTGTACCATCTGCAACCGATTTTTGTTATTACCGTTTCAATTTACCTACACAAAAACAAACAGGCGGCTACATGAACATAATCCTTACGGCAATATTATTGGCACTCTCTGTCAAGGCATCGGCTTACGATCAATCAAACTCCAAATCGACTGCCGAGATTTATAAACAAATTTCGACACAGAACTATTACAACCAAGAGCGTATCCATGAGCAAAAAGAGTTGGAGGCGCTCAAAGAATCCAACGACATTGCCCGCGAACAATTAAAACTTGAACGCGAAATTCTTGAAGAAGAAAAATACCAGCGAGAACTTGATTCCATTGAGTAACTTATCAGTGACAATAACCCAATGTTCAGGAGAGCCACTTAAGCGCCGTATGGCATCCAAGGCCAACGAGTATCTTTAAACAATCGGGCTACCAACTTAAGACGGGATATTGCCCGTTTTAGCGACCGGCACGGTCAGCAAATCCGCTATGGCTATCAGGCTGCCAGCTTGCAAAAAGTTACCCAAAAAAACCGGATCGCTATGAAAATAAACTACTCACCCTACGAGATCGCGCTTTAACCAAAGGCTTGGACGTAACCCTTACCGTTAACGACTTGCGTGACAAATTACAACAAACCCAAGGTTGTTGCCCCATAACAGGCACACCCTTTCCCTTTGCAGAACACAATGCAACCGATTGGTCAGTGGTCAGAGTCGATAATACGCGCGGTTACTGCCTGGATAATAGTGAGATTGTCTCGGTTACAGCCAATCAGGCAAAAAGCGACCTGGATTTATCCGGGATTATTAAACAAGCCCTTGGCAAAACCAAAACAGACAGCGTGTTAGCTGAAGACGAATGGTTTCGCATGGCGCGGTTTTACTATAAAAGAATGACACTGCTAAAACCGTTAAGCGTCTGCCGAATCCTGGCTGATAGCCAGCTCTTATATGATCAGGTCGTTTTTATGCAACTTTTTAACAATGACGAAAAACGGGCTAAAGCCTTTCTGCAAAAACTACAAAAATACAGCAGCAAAGAAGCCGTTACCAAAGCCAGCAAACTGACCCAAAAACGGGTTTATCATCGGGCCAATATTTATGTGGATGTACTGTATGACAGCCCCAAGCTCTACCGCTGGGTGCAAGCGTTTATAAAATCAATTAATGCCCACAGCACAGAATTTGACCTGTTACTCATGGATTGCCTGTTTGCCTGAAAGAGTAAAAAGCTACGTTTAATTTGCTAACAGTCAGCCAATGAGCGAAAACTGGTACTCGTTCCCAAGCTGGAGCTTCCAGTCTCGCGAAGCTGAAACTTGGGAACCAGAAGAAAACATAGCCTATGTTCTCAACAGCATTGATGATAAAATCAACCATAACCAGGCTCAACTTAATGCCCTAAAACAGTGCCAACAAGGCTTCTTACATCAGTGAGTTATTTAATATTACGGAGTAAAGCCATGACCACAATTACCCTGGATGACGCATTATATAGATAAAGTAATTGCCGTCAGTCATACTCAAAAATGCCCAAGAAGCATTGACAAAAATGAGCCTTTTACTTGCAGCAACATAAACAACAACCCGGTATTGCCGAATTACTCGCGATGCCCGATGCAGTCACTATTGATTTTGAGCCCCTCCGCTTAGCGTCCAACTTTTTTAATCCTGGCCTCTTTGTACAGATGCAATTGACTGATGAATGTGCCGATGATGAATTAACCTTGTTGTTTGGACGTAACAAAGATAATTAAAGGAAACTATTATGCAAATTACTATTAATACCCCCGATAATTTGCCACAGGCTTTTATTCAGCAACAAATAAAAGAACTGGAGGAAAAGTTAAAGCAACAAGCGAATCGTTTAATGACCAGCACGAACAACAATGCTAAAGAACAAGCCATTATGCAAATTTCCAAACGCTGTGCCGGTTTGCCGGAACTTGATCATCGTAG
>CAIUYS010000176.1 GCA_903903365.1 uncultured Methylococcaceae bacterium | reverse complement strand
GTTGATTTGCAAGATTTGGGTTGTCGTATTTACACGTTTATCACTACTTTGCGCTATGTGCTGGAAGCGGCGGCAGCGCACCAAAAAACCGTGTGGATACTGGATCGACCCAATCCGGCCGGGCGCCCGGTAGAAGGGTTGACGTTACGCCCGGGTTGGGAGAGTTTTGTTGGTGCAGGCCCGATGCCGATGCGTCACGGTTTAACGATGGGCGAACTGGCGAACTGGTTTATTGCTACCTTGGCGCTGGATGTCGATTGTCAGGTTATCAGAATGCAAGGCTGGCAGCCGGAGTCAGCGCCAGGTTATGGCTGGCCGCTGGGTGAGCGTAGTTGGATCAACCCCAGTCCCAATGCACCAAATCTGTGGATGACTCGCTGTTACGCGGGGACCGTGATGCTGGAAGGTACAACGCTCTCCGAAGGCCGTGGCACAACACGACCCTTGGAATTATTCGGTGCGCCAGACATTGATGCCAAAGCACTTATCAAAACCATGCATGATAGTGCGCCGCAATGGCTGGCAGGTTGCCGTTTGCGTGAATGCTGGTTTGAGCCGACTTTTCATAAATATGCAGGCAAACTGTGTGCCGGTGTGCAAATCCATGTGGAAGATAACGCTTACGATCACGCCGCTTTTCGTCCTTGGCGCTTGCAGGCGTTGGCGTTTAAAGCGCTACGTCACCAGCAACCCGATTACCCGTTATGGCGTGATTTTCCGTATGAGTATGAGTTGGATCGCTTGGCTATCGACGTAATCAACGGCTCGACCCTGTTACGCGAGTGGGTGGATGATGTCCAAGCCATACCGGATGATTTGGATAGCATGACGCGAGTGGATGAGTTGGCGTGGGAAGAAGCGCGTTTGCCCTTTTTGTTGTATTAACAGCAGCGCATTTATATTTTTTGTGGGAGCGGTTTTAGCTGTGCTTTTCATAGCTAAAACCAAAACCTCTCCCAAGCCATAAAGAAGCGAGTGCTTTGGTTGCCTTAATAGTGACTAATCCACTTTTTCCACTTCAAACACCGTGCCACGGACGGCAATCACTTTGACACGGGTCGTTATGTCGCAGTCTTCACCCTGCACTTTCCAGATAGAATCATCCACTTTAATTTTACCCTGACCATTTTTTATCGGTTCATACAGGCTAAAAACTCTACCCATGTATTGAATGCCACGTTGGTTTAATAAGGGATGGTCTGATTCTATGGGATGTTTTTTGCCATACAATTTCCACGCGAGGATAGTTACAACCGACAGTACGGAAAAAACCAGGATTTGTACGTTCATGCCGATTGCCGGTATCAGAAAAGCCAGCGCACCTGTTACAAAGCCTGATATGGCCATCCATAGAAAGAAAAAACCGGGAGCCATAATTTCTACCACCAGAAGAATAAGCGCTATGACCCACCAATACCAAAAAACAAACACCAGTTCAGTCATGATTAGCTCTTTTTATTGAGGGCTTCTTTTGCCAGTTCGGAAATGCCGCCCAGAGCGCCAATAACGCCGGATGCATCGAGCGGCATAAAAATCAGTTTGCTGTTTTCTGCTGAGGCTATATGTTTTAAGGCTTCAATATATTTTTGTGCGACAAAATAATTAATCGCCTGTATGTCACCTTTGCTGATCGCTTCCGACACCATGAGTGTTGCCCTGGCTTCAGCCTGAGCCAGACGTTCTCGGGCATCAGCATCACGGTAAGCGGCTTCTTTGCGTCCTTCTGCATCCAGAATTGCCGCTTGTTGCGCACCTTCGGCACGTAAAATCTCGGATTGCCTTAAACCTTCAGCTTCCAGAATCGAGGCGCGCTTTAAGCGCTCGGCTTTCATTTGTCGTCCCATCGCTTCAACCAAGTCTTTGGGGGGCGCAATATCCTTTATTTCAATACGTGTGGCTTTAATGCCCCATGGGGTTGTTGCATCGTCTACAACCCTAAGCAGTCGTGCATTGATGTCATCCCGACGGGACAGTAATTCATCAAGATCCATCGATCCCATGACGGTTCGAATATTGGTCATCACCAGATTTAAAATAGCCCAATCCAGCTTACTGACTTCATAAGCAGCTTTGGCGGCATCCATCACCTGATAAAAAACCACACCATCCACCGTCACCATGGCGTTATCCTTGGTGATAACTTCTTGTGACGGCACATCCATGACTTGTTCCATCATAATCATTTGCTTGCCGATACGATCAATAATCGGCATGATAATATTCAGTCCCGGTGTTAGCGTATTGGTATATTTACCAAAACGCTCGACGGTGTATTCCATACCTTGAGGCACGGATTTAACACTCATAAACACCAGTAAAACCGCGAAAATAAATAACGCTAAAACAAATACACCAAAGCCGCCCATTAGAGCCTCCTGATTTTTAATAATAAAAAGCTCGCAAGAGAGCTTTTTTCGACACGGGATGTGCCAGTATTATAAAACGTGTAAAGTAATAAAAGCCGCTTTATTGATTATCAGCGAAACCAATATGAACAATTCAAACCTTAACAAAATAAAACCGTTAAAATAGAAAGTGCGCTGCAAAAAGCCGCTCAATTAAATAATAATAATGTAATTCTAACTAAATGAACATTAACAGGTAAATATAAAATGGTAAATTACGCTTTCGACTTGGGATTATGGACAATTCTTTTTTTCGTCACTGGAATGTATAAGCCTCAATGGCCCCTGTTCTTTTTGAAAAAACCGGACAGATTTTTGATAGTTGTTATAACAACGGTTTTTGTCATGATCACTTTTACGCTTTATGGAGAAGGGGAGCGCCGCGAAAGACTTGCAAAAGAGCCTAAACAACCGGTTTCTCAAAGCAGTATTCCAAACCCGGTTCCTGTGCCTGTACCTGTTCTTGAAAAACCGGTAACTAAATAAAGTTCCGGGTAATCGCCTTTACACAGGTATTTACACAAGTTGTTATTTATCAATGAGTAACAGCAATACGATTTGTGTGGCTTACCTGTGTTTTTAGCATTAAATATCTTTTAATAAACGGTTTTGTTCAGAGACTTCCATCAAGTTTCTAAAATTATTGACGGCATTCATAAACAGTCGCTCCTGATTGATATCCGGTAGATGGTTTTGTCCGCACTGTTCCAGCGCGTTGATTATATAAGCAATAGTCAGTCTGTTAATATCAACTGCAGGTTGATAAACCTCATCATTGACGTCGTCCGGATCTTTAAATTCGACAATAATATGGCTGGCGATTAAATTTAATAAAACGGGCTGAATAACGGCTATGGGAATAACCAGTTTTGTTGCTATTTCGGTGGCGGTTAACGGTTTGTCTAATTGTATAAAATTTTTGATAATCAGATGTGTAATTTGCAGGGCAATGACTTTTTTTAAGGAGAAACTTAAATCAGAAAAGCGGTTGTTATTTCGATAAATCTCATAGTTTTGTAGAAAAAAAGCCACTTCACAACCCAACAAGACAATCATCCAGCCGACTTGCAACCAGACGACAAATAAAGGTAGCGCTGCAAAACTACCGTAAATAGCATTATAACTGGACGCGCCAATTTGCAGACTTAGATAAGCCCATTGAGAAAGATGATACAAAATACCGGTAACAATAGCGGCAATGATACCGGCTCTGAAGTTTATTTTATGATTAGGCATAAAAATAAACGTAATGGCAAATAGTACAATCATAAGCGCCAAAGGTGAAAGGCCCAGCCCCCTCAGAACCAGCCAGGTGCCAAATTCCGGCAAGTGTATAACGGTGATTAGCCAGGTTATTTTTGTTTTCAGAAATACCGTCATGCTGCTTGCTGCGATTAATAACACCGGAGCCAAAAGCATGAGCGATAAATAATCACTAAACTTACGACTGATTGAGCGCCCTTTGCCTATTTTCCAGATAAAGTTAAATGACTCTTCAATATTACTAATCACGTTGATAATGGTCCAAAATAAAACAACAATTCCAATCCCCGCAATCACCCCGCCTTTAGTGCTTTCCAACAGGTTTTGTGCAAAACTGATTAGCTGTATAACCAGGGTATCTTGATCTGGTGCGTGTTCAAGTAATTGCTGTTCCAGCATGGTTTCAAAACCGAAACCTTTGGCGATACCGAATAGCATGGCGATAATGGGTACTATCGACAGTATGCTGTAAAGCGTCAATGCGGATGCCCTTAGCGGACACAAATCACGCGAAAAACCTTGAACCGACAAGATAATAATTTTTAGCGATTTAATTAACATCGCTTTAAATAGTGGCTGCTTTTGCTCGTGTAACAGCCAGATATCTTCTTTAATAAAATTAAACAGGTTTAGTTCCATTGGCTGGTTTTATGGATTTAAATTAACGTTAATGCTGGGTGAGGTAACTCGCAAAAAATATCCCCTGTAAAAGTTGCCACAGATTGATTTGTAACGAGTTACCCAGTGCTTATTTCGTACACTATTCTGATAGCTTCGATGTAAAACAGCTTACAAGGATTATTAACCTGCCAAGTCCCTTTGCAATATAAATAGACCCCCGGTATTCATTTTTAGTCAGGTTGTTGGGGCTAAATCGGCTTCGCCAAAATAAATTATTCTTTTATTGATAGTAGCCTAACTGCCAAACTATAATCCCTTATGGTCAAATCGTTCTGAATATTTTCAGGTTAGCGTTTTCTTTTTAAAGCACTTCAGCGGAGTTGTTAGGCATGAGCCAGCAAGAATCGTATCATAAGATTGAGTTTTCTATCGTTGATGGTGGGCCGTTGGATAAAGGTCTTAAGCGTGTGGGGCTGACTAAATCCGGCGCAAATTTTCTCGGTATACGTCTGGCCGCAATTAGGGTAATCCGTTGCTTGTCGCTGCTAATCGTTACGACTTGGGCCTTGCCTATATTGGCACAAGAGGCGCAGGCCGCAGATTTATCGGCGCTTATCGCACCCTTGAAGCAAGACGCGACGGAGGCTTCGCCCGTTGAATTCATGAATCGTCCCATCTTTACGATTCGCTCGGAATTTATGGGTTACACTCAAGAGGAACGGGCAATCACTGTCAGGGATCGTATCAAATCAGCCATGGAAAAAGGCGGCGACGATCACGTATCAATTCGTCCTACACCGGAAGGCGGACGTTTTATAGAACTCAACGGTTTGGCGGTATTCCAGATTAGACCCAGCGATCTTGATCCGCTTACCGGTGAGTCTGTAGATGAAACAGCCAAAAACGCAGCAGAGAATCTTAGAATTGCTGTGGGCGAGGCCAGAGAGCAAAGTAATTCCCGCATTATAGTTAAAGGTTTTGGACTTTTCGTTCTTGCCAGTTTGTTTTTCTACGGAGTGTGCCGGTTTATTTATTGGATGGAAAATCGGATAATCAAGCGCTTACAAATCTGGATGCAGGTCTGGGAAGAGAAACTGACGGTAGCGGTTCGTCCACAACAAGCGCTTAATGTTCTGGTTTTTGTGGCTCGTTTTGCCAAATGGGCAGTAGTGCTTATGGCCGGTTATGAATGGGCGACGTTTAGTCTTCGCCAGTTTCCCTACACTCGACCGTGGGGCGAGACACTACACAGTTACCTGATTGATACCATTACGGGAATCCTGTCAGCTATCGTGAATGCCCTGCCTGGACTTTTGGTTGTTTTTTTGATTGTGCTGCTAACCCGTTTCACCTCTCAGTTGTTAAAAGCCTTCTTTGCCAGAATTGAGTCAGGAGAGGTTACAGTGCCGTGGATGGCTGAAGAAACTGCCAGACCCACCCGTAAATTAACTCAGGCCTTACTTTGGTTGTTTGCTTTTGCCATGGCTTATCCCTATTTTCCGGGTAGTAATACCGAAGCCTTTAAGGGCTTGAGTGTATTAGTTGGTATCATGCTTTCAATTGGAGGTGCCGGTGTTGTAGGGCAGGCGGCAAGTGGCTTGATTATGATTTATTCTCGGGTTTTGCGCGAAGGCGAGTATGTAAAAATAGGCGAGATCGAGGGACTGGTTACCCTGGTGGGAATATTTTCGACCAAAATAAGAACCGCCAATGGTGAAGAAGTTAACATGCCCAATGCCTTGATTGGCAGTTCGACAACCGTAAATTCATCACGGCTTGCCGAGGGCAAGGGTTTGGTCATGCACACGAGCGTCACCATCGGTTACAACACGCCTTGGCGACAGGTTCATGCCATGCTGATGCAGGCTGCCGAGAGCACGCCGGGACTGCGGGCCGAGCCTAAGCCTTTTGTAACCCAGTCGGCGCTTTCTGACTTTTATGTGGAGTACCGGCTGTGCGTGCAGATTGAACGCCCGGAGATCCGCCGAATTACTCTGACGGCGTTACATGCCAACATACAGGATGTGTTTAATGAGTACGGAGTGCAGATTATGTCGCCTCATTACGAAAACGACCCGCTGGAAAAAGTCTGGGTGCCAAAAGATCAGTGGTTTGAAGCGCCCGCTGAAGATGGTGTGGATGGTGAATCGGTTTAGGGGCCAAGAATTATGAAAAAACCTGCATCCAGCTGTTACAATAACCCCCATTTAAACCTGTACAAGAAGTTAAAAAATGGACGTAATCCAGCGTATTGCCGAAGAATTATCTGTTAATATAAAACAAGTCAGCGCAGCGGTGGCGTTGCTGGATGAAGGCGCTACGGTTCCCTTTATTTCCCGTTACCGAAAGGAAGTGACCGGCGGTCTGGATGATACACAATTAAGGCAACTGGAAGAACGTTTACGTTATCTACGCGAACTCAACGACCGACGAAAAACCATTTTGGATAGTATTAGCTCGCAAGACAAACTGACACCTGAACTGGAAAAAGCCATTATCGAGGCCGACACCAAAACCTTGTTGGAAGATTTGTATTTACCTTACAAACCCAAGCGGCGCACCAAAGCCCAGATTGCCCGTGAAGCAGGACTTGAGCCATTGGCCGATGCGCTGTTAGATGACCGCAGCTTAATCCCTGAGCAAATCGCCGCTAAGTATATTGATGCAGAAAAAGGCGTACCCGATACCGCAGCGGCTCTGGAGGGTGCGAGGCAAATTATTATGGAACGGATTTCTGAAGATGCTGAATTACTGGCTGAACTGCGCGAACGGGTTTGGCAAAAAGGACTTATTCACGCGACCGTTGTTACCGGAAAAGAACAGACAGCTGAAAAATTTAAGGATTATTTTGATTATCAGGAAGCCATCAACAAAATTCCATCACACCGCGCGTTAGCGATATTTCGGGGGCGTAATGAGGATTTATTGTCGTTAACGCTCAAACCCGGTGCAGAGGACAAAGAAGAACATCTGCTTTGCGCCCAGTTTGTGGCCCGACATCTTGCTATTAAGGACACTACAAAACCGGCCGATGCCTGGCTGGCAGAAACGGCCCGTCTTGCCTGGAAAATCAAGCTGTTCACCCGTATTGATCTGGACTTAAAACTCAGATTGCGCGAGGCGGCAGAGCTGGAAGCGATTCGTGTTTTTGCCAGTAATTTACGAGATTTGCTATTGGCTGCTCCGGCGGGCCCCAAAGCGACAATGGGACTGGATCCCGGCATACGCACCGGTGTTAAGGTTGCTATTGTTGATCCTACCGGAAAACTGCTGGCCACCGAGACTATTTACCCGCACCCGCCTCGTAAACAATGGGATGAGTCGATGGCCACCTTGGCAAAGCTGATCAAAAAGCACAGTGTTGATCTGGTTAGCATAGGTAATGGCACGGGCTCCAGAGAGACCGATCAACTGGTTGCGGATGTTATCAAGCAGCACGGCGAACTTAAGTTTACTAAAATAACAGTTTCAGAAGCGGGCGCATCGGTTTATTCGGCGTCTGAATTTGCGGCTAAAGAATTCCCTGATTTGGATGTGTCACTGCGCGGCGCAGTTTCTATTGCCCGACGCTTGCAAGACCCGCTGGCAGAGCTTGTTAAGATTGATCCTAAATCTATCGGAGTGGGTCAGTATCAACATGATGTCAATCAGTTTCAATTAGCGAGAGGACTTGACGTTGTCGTTGAGGATTGTGTTAATGCGGTCGGTGTGGATGTCAACACGGCGTCTGTGTCGCTGTTAAAACAGGTCTCCGGTTTGACAGCCAGTGTCAGTGAAAATATCGTGGCTTTTCGTGATCAAAACGGGCCTTTTGTTAATCGCAAGCAATTAAAAAAAGTACCTCGATTGGGCGATAAAGCGTATGAACAGGCCGCAGGTTTTCTCCGCGTCATGAATGGCGACAACCCGCTGGACGCCTCGGCCGTGCATCCCGAAGCGTATCCCGTTGTTGAAGCGATCATCGCCAGAACCGGTAAATCTATCCGTGATCTGATTGGTCAAAGCGGTTTTTTACGTACGCTTAATGCGGCAAACTATACTAACGAACACTTTGGTCTACCGACGGTTACTGATATTCTACAAGAACTGGAAAAGCCCGGGCGTGATCCCAGGCCGGAATTTAAAAGCGTAGAATTTAAAGCGGGCATTGAGAAAATATCTGACCTTCAACCCGGTATGAGGCTGGAGGGTGTAGTGACCAACGTCGCTAACTTTGGTGCATTTGTTGATATTGGAGTGCATCAGGATGGCTTGGTGCATATCTCGCATTTATCAGATACTTTTATCAAAGATCCCAGAGAAGCTGTAAAAACCGGTGATATGGTGAAAGTGAAAGTGTTGGAAGTGGATGTTGAGCGGAAACGTATTTCCTTGTCCATGAAAACCAATACCGATGTCGTTGAAGCAAGACCCGAACGAAATAACCCAAAACAGGTCAACAAGCCCAAGCCGCAGGCGCCATCCCAGAATTTAATGGCTAACGCCTTTGCAAAGGCGTTAAAAAAATAAAGTACAATAGGCGCTTCTACGCACGGTTTACCAAACATACCCGCAGGATTTGATATGACTAAATTCAATCGTTTTTATGTTGTTGTTATTTTCACTTCCATGTTTTCGGTCTATACACCCTTATCTCAGGCGGGTATGGAACAACCGGGCACTGGTAATCCAGTGGGTGAAAACAACCACTATGCGCCCGTCACCCCTACTGATGTTTCGCTACAGCCATTAAGCTATGGTGAAAAAATCGGTAACAAGGCGCTTCTTGGTTTTGCCAATCTGATTTCAAGTCCGCTGGAAATCCCCAAAAATATCATTAACACCATAAATCAAAGCAATTTCTTTTATGGGGTATTTGGGGGATTTATTAAAGGTCTGGTTAATAATTTGGGGCGGGCAGGTTGCGGTGTTGCTGATTTACTTACCTTTCCGCTACCTACCCAACCGATCGCACACCCCCTGTATATCTGGGACGATTTTGATGTAGATACCACTTACGGTGACGTAATGCGACTGGATAAAACAAAAAAAACAGACCAGCCTGTTATCCAAGTACCTGTCCCACTAACGACTCCAACTGCTGTGACAACACCGCGGTAAGGTGTATGATTTTGCAGTTATACACACTCCGGGGGACTACCTATTTATTGTTTAACAATAATGCAACAACTTACCTTATTTGACCGGCTTCAAAAAAGATTTATCGTTAGGTTCATGCTAGTTGGTTTACTAAAATTGACTGGCGCCTATATGTGAGAAAGCAGACACCCAGATAGTGGAGTTCGGTGATAGCTATGGGTCGTTATGCAAAGTATCGAATTGTAAATATTTACATAAGGGGCGTAACCGTACATTGAACAAAAACTAACGCCATTTAATTTTTTATCGAAGTTGGCGGACTATTGACGGCCAACAACTGTCTGACGGTTACAGTAAATTAAGGGCCGGTCTTCCCCAAGTCGCCCCTCGTTTAACTTATTGAATATCGTAAAACGGCATGGTATGAGTGCTTTAGCCTGATTTTGCCAAGCGTGAATTTATGGTGACGGGAAAATCCGGCGACCATTTTTTCAAAATGCACAGCCAAGTTCAAGGCATCAAGGTAGAAGGGTAAATGTTTGTAACGCGCTATTTTAATGGGTAAAAACCCTCACCACAGTTATGCTGCGTATTATCATGGTAGAAAATTTTCTACCCCTACATTAGGTATGTTGGCCGTTCATGGCTAAATGTATCTGCGATTCATTATCCATTGATTCCATCCGTACTGAAACCGGATGGAAACATTCAGGCATAAAAAACCCCGCTAAGCCGAATGACTTGCGGGGTTTTATGCCGTTCTAAACCGGTATTAAACCGGCATAGAGCTTACAGGCTGTAGTACATATCATATTCAACCGGATGCGTACTCATACGGATACGAGTCACTTCTTCCATTTTCAGCTTAATATAGCCGTCAATTACGTCGTCAGTAAAAACACCGCCAGCCTTTAAAAAGTCACGATCCTTGTCCAGAGCTTCTAAAGCTTGGTCAAATGAATGGCAAACTTGTGGGATGTTGTTGGCTTCTTCAGCAGGTAAGTCATACAAGTCTTTATCCATGGCATCGCCAGGATGAATTTTGTTTTGAATACCATCCAGACCGGCCATCAACATGGCAGAGAACGCCAAGTAAGGATTTGCTGTTGAATCAGGGAAACGGACCTCGATACGACGGCCTTTTGGATTGTTAACAAAAGGAATACGAATGGAAGCTGAACGGTTACGTGCTGAGTAAGCCAACATAACAGGAGCTTCAAAGCCGGGAACCAGACGTTTGTAGCTATTGGTTGAAGCATTGGTAAAAGCATTAAGCGCTTTTGCGTGCTTGATAATACCACCAATATAATACAAAGCCATTTCTGACAAGCCACCGTATAAATCACCGGTGAACAGGTTAACGCCGTTTTTAGCGAGTGATTGGTGAACATGCATACCGCTACCGTTGTCGCCAACTAAAGGCTTAGGCATAAATGTTGCTGTTTTGCCATAAGCGTGAGCAATATTGGCAACAACGTATTTCAGTTCCAATACTTCATCTGCTTTTTTAACCAGTGTGTTAAATCTTACACCGATTTCACATTGGCCAGCGGTGGCAACTTCATGATGATGAACTTCAGTAACTTGACCCATTTCTTCCAAAGTCAAACACATCGCAGAACGCATATCTTGCAATGAATCAACCGGAGGTACAGGAAAGTAACCGCCTTTAACGCCTGGACGATGACCGGTGTTGCCATCAGGATAAACTTTTTCCGAGTTCCAGCCCGCTTCTTCTGAGTCAACTTTGTAGAATGAACCACTCATATCAGTGCCCCAACGGACATCATCAAAGATAAAGAATTCATTTTCAGGGCCGAAGAATGCAGTATCTGCAATGCCTGTTGATTTTAAATAGCTTTCTGCGCGTTTGGCTAATGAACGTGGATCACGTTCGTAGCCTTGCATATTTTTTGGCTCAATGATGTCGCAACGCAAGATTAAGGTGTTGTCATCAAAGAAGGGGTCCATAACCGCTGTTGATGGATCAGGCATTAAAATCATGTCTGATTCATTGATATGTTTCCAGCCGGCGACTGAAGAACCATCAAACATGTTACCTTCTTCAAAGGTATCTTCATCGATAGAATGGGCAGGAAAGGTTACGTGTTGTTCTTTACCACGGGTATCACAAAAACGAAAATCAACGAATTTTACGTCGTTTTCTTCGATCATTTTAAGTACTTTTTTTGCAGACATCTGAATGGTCTCCTTGGACTTGGTTATTATAGGATCAGTGTTTTATGCCAAACGGTGTAAAGATACCATTTTTTTTGATGAATTAGCCACTAATAAAAATAAATCCCCCTCATTGTTCTCTTTTGGTGCGGTCATTCCAAAACAGGGAGGATGCCTTAGTTATTAAGGCTCAGCCCCACCATGACCGATTATATCTACACTAGAAGCAGAGTTATCTGGTTTGCTCTTTGACCAAAAAGTAACAAAACGAATTAAATTGCACACTTTTAAGCCAAAATAACATCTCCTGTGCACCATAATAATACAATAATAAAGAAACAATTGAACAAATACAGTCAACCTATTGTTTAAAAACAATATAGTTATATGGCATGGTAACTGCTAATTGTTTTAATGTGTTGTATGCCCGACTATTTTATGTTGTCACTTGGCAACAAAGCATCTTTATCCAAACCTTAAGCAAGAGGATTTAACATGAAAAGTATACCCAAACGCAAAAACCCGATGATTATCGTGGCGGCAAGCGGTCTTTTATCAATGACTATGGGAGCGACTAACGCTTATGCTGTAGAAGCCGCCCAAGATACGACTGAAGCAGACACTAATGCAAAAGCCGAACAATATTCACCGGAAGAGGCGAAAGGCGCGATCGCTGCTCTGACAAAATATGATGTTAATGAAACCAAATTTTTAAAAAATAACGGTATTATCATAGGTGGCTGGGGCAACGCGGGCATTACCTATAATGCAAATGATCCATCCAACGGATTTAATGGCCCGGTTACTTTTGGCGATCGCTCCAGTGAGTTTCAGTTAAATCAATTAAACATGTTCATTCAAAAAGCTGTTGCCACAGAAGGTAATGAGTGGTCTTTTGGTGGCCGTTTTGATGCCATGTTCGGTACTGATTCTATTTTTACGCAGGCTTATGGTGTTCCCGCATTCGATATCAATACTGCGGAAGCAAAAAGCAGAAGTAATTGGGATCTTAATATTCTTGGCACTGGAGGTAATCGCTTCTACGGCATAGCGTTGCCACAAGCTTACGCGGAGAGTTATATCCCTATCGGCAATGGTCTGAATGTTAAAGCAGGTCATTTTTATACGCCCATCGGCTATGAAACGGTGCCGGCTCCCGATAACTTTTTCTATACCCATGCTTATACTATGCAATATGGCGAACCGTTCACCCATACCGGTGTTATGGGCAACTATGCCGTCGATACAAATTGGTCTGTTATGGGTGGCGTAACAACAGGTAGCGCCACTGGTGGATGGGATGGCGGCTTTAACAAGCAACTGGGTAACTGGGGTGGACTATTTGGAACAACTTGGACCAGCACCGATAAGGGCACTTCAGCTAATATCAGCGGTACTTATGGCGGGACATCAGAACAAAACAGCAGCCCTTTTGCACTGTACAGCATTGTGCTAAAACACAACATTACCGATAAAACCCACTTAATTCTGCAACACGATCATGGCTGGGCCAACAACACTTTCGACTTTGCCACAGGAACTCCGAATGCCATAGATGCTCAATGGTACGGCATTAACTCGCATTTATACTATGACCTAAAAGATAATTTGTCGATCGGTATGCGGGCTGAATGGTTTAGAGATCAGAACGGTGCTCGGGTTTGCTCACCTGGACGTGTAGCCGCTGCTACCAACGGGTCAGGTTATAGTTATGCCGCACCTGGTAGTGCTGGTGTCTGTAATGCCGCCAGTTATTACGAAGTTACTGCGGGTTTAAACTGGAAACCCACAAAATGGCTAAACTTGCGTCCGAACGTCCGCTATGACTGGGTAGATGGTGCCAATGGCGCGCCTAATACTTTCGCTGACGGAAAAACAGCTCAATTTATATTCTCTAACGACTTTACTGTTACTTTCTAATCCAACTACTTCAGTAATCTTTTAAAAAATGCGCCTGACGGCGCATTTTTTTTGCCTAAAAAAAACACCCTTCACCGACCCGAAAGCCGTATGCCTATAGTCACAGTGTCAATCTCTGGCATGGCATCGCGACAAACCTAAATAATACGTCTATTACTCGGCGCTCAAATTTTTATTCATTGATTTTAAAAAATGATGCTGTTAAGTCTACCAAATCATAAATGAAACCAGACAGCTACCCACGTCGCGACTAACGAAAGCATCTTGATTTATTCGGGATTGCCTCAGTCATGCTAAAAAAACTGAAACAACGAGTATTAGCCGTCATTAAAATAACCGCACCAACTTTGAACTAACATCCCGTTTTTTTGCACTGAAAATGCCCACTCTTATCACACTGAATTATTGGTATGCCTTAACCTTGCAAGCCATTACCAGCCCTAAACGGTAACAATAATTAAATTAGCTTGTTGGTTCGATTATTGCTATTTAATACTTTAACAACACTTAAACTCACACAGGGGAATAAAATGACTGGAAATGCTACGCGCGTTCAGGCTGTTCAAAACATCACCAATCGCCAACCTATGCCTCCCAAAGCTCCGGAATCACTGAGTAGCTTATGGGCGAGTGATGTGTTTACGTTAAGCAAGATGAAGGAAAGTCTGCCTAAAGATGTTTTTAAATCCGTCAAGAAAACCATTGAAAACAATGAAGCGCTTGATGTTTCCATTGCCGATGTAGTGGCCTTGGCGATGAAAGACTGGGCTCTGTCCAAAGGCGCCTTGTATTACGCGCATGTCTTTTATCCGTTAACCAATGCAACGGCAGAAAAGCACGACAGCTTTATCTCCGTACAAAATGACGGCTCTGTCATCTCTGAATTTAGCGGTAAAGTGCTGGTGCAAGGCGAACCGGACGGCTCTTCTTTCCCGAACGGCGGCATCCGCTCCACCTTTGAAGCTCGCGGCTATACCGCTTGGGATGTCACCAGTCCGGCTTATATCATGACCACCGATAACGGTGCCACGTTGTGTATTCCAACAGTATTTGTGTCTTGGACGGGCGAAGCGCTGGATAAAAAAACGCCCTTATTGCGTGCCAACGCAGCCATGAACAAAGCCGCCAAAAGAGTTTTGTCACTTCTGGGTCATACCGATATTGCGCCTGTTAATTCCAGTTGCGGCGCTGAACAAGAATATTTCCTGGTAGATGCCAATTTTGTCAACCAACGTCCTGACTTGTTACTATCCGGTCGCACACTGTTTGGAGCCTCTGCTGCCAAAGGCCAGCAATTTGATGATCATTATTTTGGTGCGATACCTGAACGTATTCAGGTTTATATGCAAGATGCCGAAGAACAATTATATAGACTGGGCATCCCGGCCAAGACCCGACATAACGAAGTAGCACCGGGGCAATTCGAGATTGCACCCTTTTTTGAAGCGGCCAACGTAGCCACCGATCATCAACAACTGTTAATGACGGTCTTAAAAAATACCGCAAAAAAACACGGCTTGGTCTGTCTGCTGCATGAAAAACCGTTTAAAGGGATTAACGGCTCAGGCAAGCACGTTAACTGGTCAGTCGGTAATGCAACCCAAGGCAATTTGCTGGATCCAGGGACTACGCCGCATTCAAACACCCAATTTCTTCTGTTCTGCGGCGCAGTTATTCGCGGCGTACATAAATACGGCCCGCTGTTACGCGCCACGATAGCCACGGCCAGTAATGATCACCGCTTGGGTGCCAATGAAGCGCCACCGGCTATCATGTCGGTTTATCTGGGCTCGCAACTGGATAATGTCTTTGAGCAAATCAGTAACGGCAAAATAACCGGTTCTCTAAATGCTGGCGTTATGAATTTGGGTATCAATACTCTACCCGTCTTTAATAAAGATGCCGGCGACAGAAACAGAACCTCACCTTTTGCTTTTACCGGCAACCGTTTTGAATTTCGCGCAGTAGGTTCCGGTCAATCAGTAGCCGGCCCGCTAGTCACGATGAATACCTTACTGGCAGATTCTCTCAACTGGGTCGCCGATTCGCTGGAAAGTAAATTGTCGCAAGGTGCCAGTCTCGACACGGCTATACTTACTACACTTAAGGAAATAATTGATCAGCATGGTGCTGTGGTATTCGGTGGTAACGGCTATTCTGCCGAATGGCATAAAATGGCGGTTGAAGAACGAGGCTTGGCCAATCTTAAAACAGCCGCCGATGCGTTGCCGGTTTTAAAAGAAACTTATATCGAAGAGCTCTTTGACAAGCTGGGTGTATTATCGCCTGTTGAGCTTGCCAGTCGGTTCGAAATCTATGCCGAGCAATACATTCTTGCGATTGAAGTAGAAGCCAAGTTGGTGGTCAGCATGGCAAAAACCGGTATTTATCCCGCTGCCATAAAATACCTGTCTGATCTTTCCTCTACGATAAGCAACCTTAAAAACAACGGTGTTGAACTGGATAATGCGCGTTTAGTCCAGATAGCTGCACTCCTGAAATCAATGATGGAAGCTGTTGACAAGCTCGGCAGCGCTATTGCCCAACATGATTTTTTAACACCCGAAGAACACATGCAGTTTTGTGCAAAAACCATCCGTCCTTTTATGGATGAAGTACGTTACTATGCCGATGCGCTGGAAGGCGAAATCGCGGATGAATTGTGGCCTTACCCAACTTATCAAGAAATGTTGTTTATCAAATAGCTACCGGCGCAATGCCGGGAACCCACCAGATAACCGCATGACGCCCGTTGTCATGCCATTCTCTCTTGCCGTCTCCTGTCTACATATTGGGAAAAGCAGTTCTTAAAAACGCCGATGCTGCCAAACAACGTCGGCGTTTTGCCGACGGGTTCTTTATTTAAAAAAGGGTAAAAGCCAAGCCCCGCCGAGCGTGTGTTAATTTTTAGTTGGAACTGACTGCCAACTCACGGCCATCGTGCCGTTCAGAAAGCATAGGTATATGGCAGGTTGGGGTCACAAAGCAGTCATTCAGAAACCCTCAGTGAGGGTCATCCATATATGAATATGCTGCCGTTAGGAAATCTGAATTGAATGGTAGTAGGTCACTATAGATAGTTATCCATAGCGACCCTTTTACTAAACCGCTAAAGCGGCAATTGCGGGCTTCTCGTCCTCATTGAGCGATTTAAAAAATCCTCCAATCAGAGAATAATGACGATGCTGCTGTTTGCAGCATTTCACTCCCCCCGATCAGGAGATTTGCCATGACTCATTTACGTCAGCGGATGATCGAAGACATGGGTCTCCGCATCCTTGCCGATAATACTCAATCGGCCTAACTGCAACAGCTTATCGCCTATGCATTTCTGCATGAAACAGGAGACTGTTTTCAAGCCTTTCCCAATCTTTTGTTTTTTCATTGAGATTCTTGAAGGAGCGCAATTAAAACAGCTTTGAAAATAACCAGTATAGTGAGCCAGAAAGCAGCATGGCGGAAGGTAGTGTCAATACCCAGGCTATAACCAGATTGCGTATGGTTCCTAACTGTAAGCCGGACTTGTTAGCTGCCATGGCTCCGGCCACCCCGGAAGAAAGAATATGCGTGGTCGAAACCGGTAAGCCGAAAATATCCGCTCCGGCAATGGTGGTCATGGTAACGAGTTCCGCCGAGGCTCCTTGCGCGTAAGTCATGTGGGATTTACCTATTTTCTCACCGACTGTAATTACAATGCTTTTCCAGCCGACCATGGTACCTAAACCCAAGGCAATTGCTACGCTCACTTTCACCCACAGAGGAATAAACTTGGTGGCGTCATCTATATTTTTCTTGAAGACATTCAAATTAGCTTTAGCGTCGTCATCGAATTTAACCGTTTTGTTTTTTTCCAGGAAGCGGATGGATTCGGAAGCCAAATACATATCGATGCGGACATTGGACACCACTTCCAGCGGCATGTGGGCCAAGTCGCCGTAGTGTTTGACCTGTTCGCCGATCTCACCGGTCACGGCGGCAAGAGCGGCAATTATCTCGGGCTTGTAGATTTTTGTCCGCACATAGCCGGAAAGAGCCGCACGCGGATCGGCTGGGCTGCCAACCCTGGCGTTTTTCTGTAGGGACTCCTGCGTGAGTCGGGATATCGCTATAAACTGGCTCATATGATCTACTGGCATGGTTCGGTTCAAAGCGTAGGCCATGGGCATGGAGCCGACCAGAATTAGCATAATCAAACCCATGCCTTTTTGTCCGTCATTAGAGCCGTGGGCGAAGGAAACACCGGTGCAGGTTAGGATCAAGAGACTGCGTATCCACCAAGGCGGTGGTGTGACGCCTTTGGGTTCTTCGTATAATGCCTTGTTCTTGATTAAAGCTCTGAGGGCTAATAGCAGTAGCGCCGCGCAAATAAATCCAATCAAGGGGGATAATAAAAGGGAATAACCCACTTTGATTGCCTGGACCCAATCAACTCCGCTAGTGCCGTCTCGCCCGTGCATCAGAGCATTGGCAACGCCTACGCCAATGATGGAGCCGATTAAGGTATGAGATGAAGAGACCGGTAAACCCAGCAACCAGGTGCCGATATTCCAGATAATAGCGGCGATGAGAAGCGAAAACACCATAGCGAAGCCTGCTGTGGATCCTACTCGTAGTATCAATTCAACCGGCAATAGGGAGATGATGCCGAAAGCGACTGCTCCGCTCGAAAACAGCACCCCTAGAAAATTAAAAAAACCAGACCATAGCACTGCAAAGTTGGCTGGCAGCGAATGGGTGTAAATAACTGTAGCGACGGCATTCGCCGTGTCGTGAAAGCCGTTGACGAATTCAAAGCCGAGCGCAACCAGCAGTGCGACGCACAGCAAGATATAAGGCATCCAGGTGATGGGCTCGCCGCCAGCATCAATAATATCGTTCACCAAACTATAGATGGCGAAAGCTATGCCGATGACGAGCATACCCAAGAAAATTACAGCGGTGATCCAACCGGATTTGTGATCAAGTTGCGGTCGTGAATTGGATGACTTAGGTAGAGTTAAAGCAGCAGTCTTCATGACAATGCCCAAGGAGTTAATAGTAGGAGCTAGTGTACAAATGTTTTAATTGTAATACAGTAAAGCGCTGTCACAAATAGTCATAAAGCGTAAAGCCGCACTGCGGGAAAAATTATTTCTCTAAAGCAACTACTTATAAGCAGGAATGTTTTCTTCGGAAAGTTGCCCTTTTCGAATCCTATGAGTCTTTTTGATTCCAGCAGGATTTGTCTTTACTGAATGAAAGGCTTTAAAGCGCATCACGGGTTTTGTGATTTTCTTAATAAACAGATGATCCTGTTCAACTACACCTTGGACAAAATAAGGTGTAATTACAATTCTACCTGTGTAAAAACTCGATATAACTTCTAACGCTTTTCATTGGTGTGAATTTTTTTACGGCGAACGACAAAACCAGACAGTTAAAGTTGTATTTTCAGGCGGACTTCCGTAATTTGCCCCCATTGTATAAATTAGGTGGCAAGCCATATAGATTTAGCAAACGTGACTAACACCAGAAGTATGGTCAAAAAATAACAATATATACGAAAACTATATAATCATTTAACATTAAACGCTTCCAGACCGGAGACTCTTCTTACCCATGAAAACATTTATCGCATTTGATCTCGGCAATGTACTAATTCCCTTTGATCACATGAAAGCCTGCCGAGCGCTTGGCGCAATTTACAATCTTGACCCTCTGGATGTATATGAACGCATCTTTGAAGGCGGAATCGGACATGACTTTGATCTGGGCAATCTTTCACCCTCAGATTTCACTCAAGCATGTAGTGATGCGCTCAATGTCATTCTAAATGAAGAGGAGCTAGTCAATGCGTGGTCAAATATATTTTCGCATGATCCAGAGATGGAAAAGCTTATAGAAGAATTGGCCGACAACGCCGACCTTTGTCTAATTTCCAACACTAACTGTTGGCACTATAATTCAGTTCTGCGAGATTTCCCATTTATCGAACTTTTCCCTCGAAAACTCCTTTCTTATAAAATCCACAAAATGAAACCAGACCCCGAAGTGTTCCGTCTGGCGCTACGTTGGGCGCAAAGTGGACAAACGAGCATCTTTATCGATGACATAGAGGATAATGTAAAGTCCGCTGCCGCAGTTGGCTTTAAGGCCATACACTTCTCGGGTATTGTACCGTTGCGCGAATCGCTCCGATGTCTTGGAGTAAAGCTTAACCAACCCTAATAGTGAAAAGCTTACGGTCGAATGCTGATTTGTTTTCATCGTACGGTTGTTACTTATGTTAATCTTTATTAATTAATAAGTTGCGAAAATAACTGGTTAAGCCCCGAAGTGCAACCTTAGCTGGGTTAACTTGATGGTGTTGGTTGTTCATTTGGTGGACACGCTTTAGACTATGTTTCCGGGTAAACACGTTATTATTCGGGTTGTTATAGCCAACAACCCTGACTGTTTAATCATCAG
This sequence comes from uncultured Methylococcaceae bacterium, assembly GCA_903903365.1. Classification (GTDB taxonomy): domain Bacteria; phylum Pseudomonadota; class Gammaproteobacteria; order Methylococcales; family Methylomonadaceae; genus Methylobacter_C. The sequence goes on along the minus strand of CAIUYS010000176.1, from coordinate 3,855 downwards.
GATTATTCGGACAATTTTGCTTTCATCACAGGGGGAGCAAGATTATAATTTACCATTATAAAAAATATTTTGGAGAAAAATTATGAAACTTAAATCTTATCTCTATTTAGCTGTAACCATATTGTTAATTGCCCCTGCAGTGAGCTGGAGTCAACCTGAACCTGCAACGCCAACCTACAGCGAATCAGGTTCTTCTGCCAATGTGAACATGGGCTATGGCGGAGTAAAGTGGACATTAGGTGAAAGTATGGTTCCAGAGATTGTGGCTGGTTATCGATATGCTTCTGTAACGTCTAGTGGAGCAACACAAGGTGCAGACGTATCTATTGCTTTTAAGGTAACGGGTAATATGAAGTTAGACGACTTCATTCATGTAGGTAAGTTACGTGCTAAATACTTAAATGGTATGGACTATCTTCAAGGCGAAGTGGGCGGAGGCTGGGATTTTGCGAAAAAAGGTTTGTTTTCTGGCATAAGCGCTCAAGGGCCATATGTTAATACGGGCGTTGATTATGATTTCTCCAGTAAAAATACCTTTGGTAAATCTTTGTCTCCATATCTGGAATTTAATTCTATAGGTATCTATAATACTCCAGCCAAAAATGTAACTATAAGTTGCCCTGCTAGCTCTACATTAACGAATGGTGTATGTTTGCTACCTGAACTCTAATTCAATACCTGCTTTAGTTACTGCTCAATTTCTTAAGGAACGGAAGCCTTAAAATACTGTGATTAATTTTGAGCCTCTTCTCCAGAATTTCAATAACTTAAAACTGTCAAAAACATTGTACTAATAATCTCTAATGAAATGGATATGTTTTAATGAAATTAATAGACGTGCTACACCAAACAGGAGTGCTCACGGGCATATTGATAACGGATTTACAACGACTATACTAACTAATTCGCTAATTTTGACTGCCAGCTATCTGTTCGATAGCTGGCAGTCGGAAATCTGGATTGTATATCAGCAGTGGGCCGTGAGCTGGCGGTCAGCTCAATCTTAAAACCAACTCACTTTCGGCAGGGCTTGGGTAACAGCTTATCTAGTAGTGATCTTATTTTATGCCGTTTCCTGATTTGATTAGTGAAATTACACTACACACAAAACGCTCTGCTCCATTCGATAGACAATATCAACCAACCCCAAACCGGCCTCACGATGCGTTACCATGATGACGGTTTTATCTCGCGCAAAAATTGCCAAGGCTTTAAAAACATCCCGTTCGGTATCACTGTCCAGGCCTTCTGTGGGTTCATCCAGAATTAATATCGGTGCATTTTTAAGATACAGCCGTGCCAAGGCGATACGCCGTGCTTCGCCACCCGATACTTTTACGCCACTTTCACCAACCCAGGTATCAAGGCCTTCCGGCAAGTAGCTGATAAATTTCTCCAGACCTGCGGCTTGTATGGCGGCATCCAGTTCGGTTGCCAAAGCGTTGGGCTTGGCAATTAACAGGTTTTGTTTAATGCTGGCGGCAAACAATTGACTGCGTTGGGACAATACGCCAAAACAGGTCATTAATTGATCGGCATCCAGTTGTTTTAGATTATGTTCGGCCAATAAAACACTACCTTGATCGGGATCATAATAGCGCATTAGCAAATGCAATAAAGTGGTTTTACCTGAGCCGCTAACGCCGACAATGGCAATTTTACTGCTCTGTGGAATAGCCAGACTGATGTTTTTTAATACCCAATTCTGCTGGTCAGGATAACGAAAGCTGACCTCAGTTAACTGCAAATCATACCGTTCCGGCAAGGCTACGGTCTGAATGTGCTGCGGTGTTGTTGGCGACATTTCTGTTACCTGCCTGATACGCCGCGCCGCTTTTTGGAGTTTTGCCAGCATTTGCAGGGCTACCGGCAAGGGCGTCACTAGCTCAAAAGCCGCAAGCACACAAAAAACAACCAACGCCAAATCGGTTCCTGATAACAAGTCGGCTTTAAATAAAATGGCGGCAAGCACCAAGGCCAATAGTACGGTTATCTGCGCCAGCAAAAAGGTGATTGCTGAAGAAATCGCCGACAACCGGTTATTTTGCCGTTGGGTATTAAGCATCAAATCAGAAAACTGCTCCAGAAAATTGCTAAAGCGCCCATAAGCCTGATTGGCTATTAAATCCGCAAAACCCTGCATCATATCCACTTGTCGAATCCGGAAATTGGCCGCCAAGACAACTATTTGTTCTGCTCCGGCTCGTCCCAAACTATTAAAAATCCACGGCACCACAACCGCCGCAGCCAGTAACATAAGGCCGGTAGCCAGACTGATAACGGGTGCATAAAAAGCCAAAAAAACGGTAACGGCCGTTACGCCAATGGTTGCCACGATGGCAGGTGCAAGCAAACGCAAATACAGCGCGTCCAACGCATCAATATCTGCCGTCATGCGTGATAATAAATCACCGCTACGTAGTGCTGACAAACGCCCAGGAACCAAGGGAATCAGCTGTTGGAAAAACCAGCTACGGATGCCGGCCAACACTCGAAAAGTAGCCTCATGAGTCACCAAACGTTCACCATAACGACCCACCGTCCGGATAATCGCCAAGGCGCGTATTTGCGCGGCAGGCAGCATAAAATTAAAAGCCAGTGCATTGCCGTCAATAACGACTAATCCGGCTATCGCACAAGAAGTGATAAACCAGCCTGACAGCGTCAATAACGCAATAGCGGCAAAAGTGGTCAGCAATGACAAGATGATTCCACCCAGCAACCAACCGCTATGGGGTTTGAATAATTTCAGAAAAAACCACAAGTCTTTCATAACACCAATCGTCCTTGCTGTAAGGTTATGCGCCTTGCCAATCTATTAATCACCACAGGATCATGGGTAGCGATAATCAGGGTTTTATCAGTAAATAACTGATCAATGACCGCCAATAGCGCCGTTTTATTGGTGGTATCAAGATTGGCCGTCGGCTCATCCAGCAGGATAATATCGGCATTTTTTAAAAAAGCTCTGGCCAACGCGATTCTTTGTACCTGCCCACCCGATAATCCATAACCCCGCTCACCAATTTGGGTTAACAAACCCTCGGACAACTGTGCGCTAAATTCAGTGATACCAGCGGCTTGTGCGGCATTAATAATGCGCTGTTCAGCCGCATCGGGATCAGCCAAGGCAATATTGTCTTTTATGCTGCCATGAAAAATGTAGGCGTTTTGTCCCACCCAGGCGGTAGTTTTTGCAGCGGATTCACGATTAACGGGCAAGCCGTTAAGCCATATTTGGCCTTCTGTTACCGTCTCAAAACCCAGTAACAGATTTAAAAGAGTGGTTTTTCCGGCACCGGATTCACCGACCAAAGCAATTTTTTCACCAGCGGCAATGCACAGATTAATGTCTGTTAAAACCTGACGCTGACCATAAAATTTGCTGACCTTGTTAAATTCGATAAGGTTCTTATTACCCTGAAAATCACTGTAGGATGGTGCTGAGGTACGAAGCGCATCATTCGCGATTGATGCGCCTCTTTCGTCGACACATCCTGCGGCATAATTGCCTGCTTCCAACATATCAGTGTCTTTCTCCAGTATGGCAAGGATAGCGTCAGCCGCCCCCAACGCTGCGGCGCGGTCATGATAATTAATGGCCAATTGCCGAAGAGGCATAAAAAACTCAGGCGCCAGTAGTAACACGAACAACGCTTCCCTAAAACTGATCTGTTCAGCCGGGCCAAAGTGAATCTGTCCCAATAAACCCAATCCCACATACACGGCCACCAAAGCGACGGCAACAGCACTAAAAAACTCCAGAATAGCCGATGATAAAAATGCAATGCGCAGCACGGCCATGGTTTTTTCCCGAAACCCGCCCGCTATTTGATTGATGGTATTTAACTCTTG
>CAIUYS010000175.1 GCA_903903365.1 uncultured Methylococcaceae bacterium | reverse complement strand
TTGACTTGATTGATAGACGGTTCCAGCTAGCTATTCTCGCTATAATGATTGTTTTTATTATACTTTCCTGGATAAGAATTAATTATTTACATCCTTAAACAAGGGTAACTTAATTTCAAATTACCCTCATCATCACCAATTAACTTAAGCTACCTCAAAACCCCTGCAGGACTGGAATAACTATCCAATACCTGCACGTAATTGGCGCGCTCATAAGCACTGGGATCAATGGCGTGTTGTTGGCTGACGCTGCCTTTTAACTGGCTGATTGACTCATACTCATGCTCAATTAGCCATTGTTCCAGTTCGGTCAGTATTTGGGTTAAATGACCTACACCTTGCTTAAGTAACACACTGCACAGATGCACGACATCGGCTCCGGCCAATAGCGCTTTCAACACATCAGAGGTCTCGTGAAAACCACCGGTTACGGCCAGAGAAAGCTTGGTCCGGCCATATAACAAAGCTGTCCAGCGTATGCGCAACAAGGCTTCCGATGAAGAGGACAGCTCCAACTTTGGCATCACTTCCAGCGTTTCCAGATCAATATCGGGTTGATAAAAACGATTAAATAGCGCAATACCATCGGCACCCGCCGCTTCTAATCGTCTTGCAAAATGAATGGGAGAACTGAACTGTGAAGACAGCTTCATGATGATGGGTAGACTGACGTGGCCTTTTAATTCCTGCAAAATATCCAGATAACGATTTTCAACTGCGTCGCTGCTTTCATCGGCATTGGCCGCCAAATGATAGATATTCAGTTCCAACGCATCGGCACCTGCCTGTTGTAATTGCTGGCCGTACTCAACCCAGCCACTCAAAGACGTTCCGTTCAAACTGGCAATGACCGGAATCGACAGGGCTGACTTTATTTTTTGCAGTTGCTCCAGATAATGTTCCTGATAAGTCTGAATATTATCGGGCATGGGATGAAACGAATCCGCTTCACCATGCCCCAAGGATTGCTCATAAAAAAACCGCTGAATTTGATGCTCTTCAGCTTCGATTTTTTCTTCAAACAACGAATACATCACCAACGCCGAGGCACCGGCATCTTCCAGCCTACGAGCACTGCTTGCATCCTTGCTCAACGGCGATGCTGACGGCACCAGTGGATTGGCCAGTTTTAAGCCTATGTAATTTGTCGTTAAATCAACCATTATCATTCTCCTTGGCAGTTTCGGTTTTAAGTTGCGCTTTTACCGCTGAAACACTGGTGGCTTCAGTCCATTCCAGCTCGGATAGTTGTTTGTAATAACGATAACGATTTTTAACATCTTGCTGTGCCTGAGCCAAGAAACGTTCGGCCGCTTCCGGATGCGTTTGCCACAACATGCTAAAGCGGGTTTCGGTTTTCACAAAATCGCGGTAAGGGATTGAAGGTTCCGCAGAATCCAGTTTCATCGGATTTTTACCGGCTTTGGCCTTACTGGGATCAAACCGAAACAACGGCCAATGTCCACTTTTAACGGCCAAATTTTGCTGCCTGTGGTTATTGGACATATCCACACCATGGGCGATACAAGGTGCATAAGCGATGATAATAGACGGGCCATCGTGGGCTTCTGCCTCCAAAAATGCATTCAGGGTTTGGATATCTTTACCCGCATAAGCAACATGGGCGACATACACATTACTGTAATCCATCGCCAACAAAGCCAAATCTTTTTTGGCCGTTGCCTTGCCACCCGCAGAGAATTTTGCCACAGCGCCTAAGGGCGTTGATTTTGAAGTCTGCCCACCGGTATTAGAATAAACCTCCGTATCAAGAACCAGAATATTGACGTTACGACCACTGGCCAACACATGATCGACCCCGCCAAAACCAATATCATAAGCCCAGCCATCACCACCAATAATCCAGACACTTTTTTTGCTCAGGCTGTCTGCTAATTGAAGCAAGGTCTCGGCAGCTTGACCGGTCAAAGACGGCAACTTTTGTTTAAGACTGGCAACCCGTTCGCGCTGTTCGTAAATCCCCGCTTCATCGGACTGATCGGCATTTAGAATGGCATCAACCCGTTCGTCGCCTAACTGATCACGCAGTGAAGCCACCAATTCTTTGGCGTAGTCATTTTGTTTATCCAGGGCAATGCGCATTCCCAAGCCAAATTCGGCATTATCTTCAAACAAGGAATTGCTCCATGCCGGCCCGCGACCTTCACCGTTTTTAGTCCACGGTGTCGTGGGCAGATTGCCGCCATAAATTGAAGAACATCCCGTCGCATTGGCAATCACCATGCGGTCACCAAACAACTGCGAAGCCAACTTTATGTAGGGCGTTTCACCACAACCCACGCAAGCGCCGGAAAATTCAAACAGCGGTTGCAGAACCATCGCACCTTTAATGGTGTTGGTTTTTAACAAGCGTCGATCATACTCAGGGATGCCTAAAAAGAAATCCCAATTGTCGCGCTCTGCATCGCGCAGCGGCGGTTGTGGCTGCATGTTTAAGGCTTTGCGACTGGCGTTGGATTTATCCCGAATCGGACAAATATCAACACACAACGTGCAGCCCGTGCAATCTTCCGGCGCGACCTGATAACTGATTGCCAAACCCTCCGGAAAATCTTTACCCAGCATCGGTGCAGATTTGAAGGTTTCAGGTGTACTGGTTAACACATCGGTAGAAAAAATCTTGCTGCGAATAACCGAATGCGGACACACCATCACACATTTTCCGCATTGGGTACACAAATCAGTTTCCCAAACCGGAATTTCCAGGGCTAAATTGCGTTTCTCAAAAGCGGCCGTGCCGGTTGGAAAAGTACCATCAATCGGCATAACACTCACCGGCAAGGCATCACCTCGACCGGCAATAATTTCACCGGTTACCCGCTTAACAAAATCGGGCGCTGCAGCGGTAATGGTTGAGGTAATGTCGAACAGACTGCTAACCAGTGTGGGCAATGGAACAGGATGCAAACTGGCCAGTGTTTCATCAATGGCCTTAAAATTAAGCTCGACAACACGCTGACCTTTTTTGCCATAGGTTTTTTCGACGGCATGTTTAATCGCGGTAATGGCATCAATCTGCGGCAACACCCCGGAAATCGCAAAAAAGCAGGTCTGCATGATGGTATTGATACGCTTGCCCATACCGCTTTTTTCAGCAACGGCATAACCGTCAATGACATAGAAACGAATTTTTTTGGCAATCATCTGCTGTTGCATTTTAGCAGGTAGCGATGCCCAAACCTGCTCGACCGGTTCTGGTGAGTTTAATAAAAATACCGCATTGTCGGCGGCATTAACCAGCATGTCATAGCGTTCCAGAAAAATCGTCTGATGACAGCCGATAAAATTGGCATCGTTTTCGGCAATCAAATAAGTGGAACGTATCGGCTTGGGGCCAAAGCGCAAATGCGAAACCGTAATTGCACCGGATTTTTTTGAGTCATAAACGAAATAACCTTGTGCATTTAAATCGGTCGCTTCTCCAATAATTTTAATGGTGTTTTTATTGGCGCTGACCGTACCGTCACTGCCCAAGCCATAAAACATGGCCTGAAAAGTATCGCTAAGGGCATCGGTGCGATAACCCGCATCCCAATCCAGACTGGTGTGCGTGACATCATCATGGATACCGATGGTAAAATTATTTTTCGGATGCGCCTGCTTCAATTCATCAAAAATCGCCTTAATCATACCCGGCGTAAATTCCTTGGAAGACAGACCATAACGGCCGCCCACCACTTTCGGCAATTCCGTAAACAGGGACGTACCGCTAATAAAATCTTGGGCAAGCGCACTCAAAACATCTTTGTACAGCGGTTCGCCATCCGCACCCGGTTCTTTGGTACGATCTAGTACGGCGATTTTTCGGCACGTATCTGGCAGTGCCGCGAGTAAACTTGTTGCATCAAAAGGTCGGTATAAACGAACTTTAAGCAAGCCCACCGCTTCGCCCTGACGATTCAGATAATCAAGCGTTTCCGCTACGGCCTCCGCACCTGATCCCATAATGACGATAACGCGTTCAGCCTGCGCCGATCCTGAATAGTCAAACAGGCGATATGAGCGGCCTGTTAGTTCAGCAAAGTGGTTCATTGCCTTCTGGACAATCGCAGGCATCGCCTGATAATAAGCATTAACCGATTCCCGCGCCTGAAAATACACATCAGGATTTTGGGCGGTGCCGCGCAGTACGGGCTTATCAGGCGTTAAAGCCCGGCTTCGATGGGCGGTAACCCACTCTTCCTTAATCATGGCCCGCAACACCGTATCATCCAGTATTTTAATTTTGGCGACTTCATGCGAGGTTCTAAAGCCGTCAAAAAAATGCATCAGCGGAATACGGCTTTCCAGCGCCACGGCATGGGCAATCAATGCAAAGTCCATCACTTCCTGCGGTGAATTGGAACACAGCATACCAAAACCGGTCATCCGTGCCGACATGACATCGCTATGGTCACCAAAAATAGACAAGCCCTGACAAGCCAGCGAACGGGCGGCAATATGAAATACCGTTGGCGTTAACTCGCCGGCAATTTTGTACATATTAGGCAACATCAACAGCAGACCTTGGGAGGCGGTAAAGGTCGTCGCCATTGATCCTGCCTGCAAAGCACCATGAATGGCTCCGGCGGCTCCGGCTTCACTTTGCATTTCGGTCACTTGCGGCACTGTTCCCCACAAATTGACCTGCCCGCGCGATGACCATTCATCGGCCCATTCCCCCATATTTGACGACGGGGTTATTGGATAAATAGCGATGACTTCGTTGAGTTTATGCGCTACCGTAGCGGCAGCCTGATTTCCATCAATTGTAAGTGTTTCCTGATTTTGCATTAGACAGCCCTGTAATGAACAAAAGAAGTGTAACTAGCGTATTCTGGATAAATTTAAAGAATAGTCGATTTTACACTTAATCCCAAACACTGACATCACCATTTTTATTGTAGGGTTATGAGATGCCTTGTAAGTAGGAATAAGGCTTTTTGAGCGTAAACAAGAACAAGCGTTTCCGGCAGCGTTTTAGGTGCGCGATGCGGCACCCTACCAGACGAATTGTCTAGATTCCTATGCGACTAAAGTGGGTAGCCCACAAACCCGACAAACTAATAGGTGCGCAATTAGGCACTCTACCAGACCCTTCCAAAATCCCGTTAGTATCCCCGACCGCAGGGAACGAAATAACACACTCATTTGTATTTTCTCCAAGCTTATTCGTATTGGCAAGATAAACAGCTCAGGCAGAACGTAAGTATTTGTACTAGTATTAAATCAATAATAATCATACGAGCATTACCTAAGCGTAATGCTCCAATTTATTTACGGTCTTTACTAAAAAAAGTACAGCAAGCTCTTTAACTTTAAACAGCTAATTTATTTTACTAATTTTGGAGTGCGTATTTTGAGTCCATTACCATCGCTAACGACCCTATTTAACAGGCTAAAGAATAAAAATCTGAAACAAATTTTTCGATTTATATTCACACGAGCTCCACTTCTTTCTATTATTGGTAATCTTTATTTTTATATAAAATATCGTACCCGTTATTATCATTATATAAATAGAGGAGCCTACCGGCTTTACAACGCCAACAAAAATGACCTAAACACTTATTCAAAAAAGATAGTAGCAAGCATTAAATTTGATGGCGTTTATGCCGATGATATCAGAAAAATAGCGGGTTCTACTGATATTCTGGACGGATTAACCACAGATTCCAGGCAATTACTTAAGCAAGTTTTAGATAAGCCACACGAGAATCATAAATTATATTCAACGAAGCTTGCCGGAATTGGTCGTGATGTACAAGGCACCTGCTTACCTGATTCATTTGCACTTTTTTTTCTAAGCGATAACGTTCTAAATATAGTTAATTCTTGCCACGGTATGCTTTTGCGTTTGAATTATATAGATACTTGGCTTAGCATTCCAACTGCCAATGATATTGTCAACTACACAGAGGGATGGCATCGAGATCATGAGGATTTAAAAATGATAAAAATATTCATCTACTTAACTAATGTAGATGAAACGATGGGGCCCTTTACTTATTTAAAAGGATCTCAAGATGGCGCAAGGCACGATTATATAAATCCTGCCAAACCTCCTGTGGGAGTAGAGATTGATGAACTACAGTTCGCTAAATTGATGTCTCGTGATCCAGACAGTTTACAAATTTTTACTGGTGAGTCTGGTACCATCATAATTTGCGATGCAACAGGTATTCATAAGGGAGGCAGGACAACCAGTAAACCGAGAAAAGTTGTGGTTGCAACCTACACAAGCGATGCCGGTGTTGATCAGCAATCCTACTGCCTGCCCAAAAGCATTTGCCCAAATAACCTTTCCTATGAAGCAAAATATGCCATGCGGCTTTTATAACCGGCAGTTCTTGGATTTTAGCTGGATTTGTTTACTTACCCACCGGCCTTTAACCCTTAATATTGAACTTCACCCCAACATCTCCAAAGCCAGTTGCGCCATATTTTTAGAACCCCCGCCCTGCCCTAACTGTTGTTTTACCAGAATCAAATTGGCTCGCATTTGATCTGCATAGGCCTTATCCGTCAAAATTTTGTCAACTTCTTCAGCCAAGTTGTCGGCAGTTGCTTCATGCTGAATAAGTTCTTTGACAAAGCCTTTGCCCAAGACAATATTTGGCAAACCTATAAAATGCGTATTAACCAGCCAGCGTCCCAACCAGTAAGTGAGCGTAGACAGCTTGTAAGCAATAACCATAGGCACCGTCAACAAGGCAATTTCCAGGGTTGCTGTTCCTGAGGTTGTCATCACCACATTGCAGCATTGAATGACGTCATAAGGCTGATTTTTTATCACGGTTATTTTCAGCGGTGACAAACGCAAGTATTGATCAAGCAAGTCATCGCTGATTGAATCTGCTTGGGGCAATATAAACTGGCTATCCGGCAAACGGGCCTTTATCTTTTCAGCAGCGGCCAACATCACCGGTAACATTCGGTTAATTTCGTTGGCGCGACTACCTGGCAGTAAACCAACCACCGGTTTATTTTCATCCAAACCAAAATATACCAAATCTTCAGCTCGACTATACTGAGGATGAACTTTATCAACTGAAGGATGACCCACATAACGTACCGGCACCTTCTCGGCATCATAATAAGCGGTTTCAAAGGGAAATATCACCGCCATCATATCAATCGCCTTGCCATACGTTTTTACCCTGCCCGGCCGCCATGCCCACACTTGTGGACTCACATAAAACAACACTTTGATACCGCGCTGCTTGGCGAAACGCGCCAATTTAAGATTAAACTCTTTATAATCGACACACACCAGTAAATCAGGTCGTTCAGTTGCAACCAACTGTTGCATCAATTTTAACGCCCTGCGAATTTCACCATAGTGCTTGAGCACTTCAACCACTCCGATTACGCCGATAGCACCTGAGTCGTAACGAATATCGATACCCGCCTGCGCCATTTTTGCGCCACCCATACCAAAGCCTTTAAGGTCTGGCTGATGTTTTTTCAGCTCCAGAAACATATTGGCGGCATGTTGGTCGCCGGAGGATTCTCCGGCGCTGAATAGAATGGTTAAAGGTTTTTTTTGTTGAGGCATGGATAGGTTTCTATGGGCTATAAACTAATTAACAGCCAATTTATTGGCAATCATTTCCGCCTGCTTGAGCACGGTTGAATTAATACGTCGAACTGCGGCGCTTAAGCGTTCGTTTAAAATAACGTCATCATAACGTGATCGTTCTGGACGACCACCATCGGGGGCAATATCGGGAGTGTAAATACTGTCATAGCCCAAGCGTTCAAATAGCTTAACGACGAAAGCTTCAATGGCAGATTCAGTTAGGCGTGACATTCAATTTTTACCATTGATTAAATTAATAATGACCTTAACGATCGTTTCTTTTTCATCAGGTTTGCTTTCGGCAATCAGCAAGGTAAACGCAACCAGCGCATTATCAGCAATGCGTTTTTCACCACTGGCGTTATACAAATACTGGTGGCGTTCTAAAAACCAGGCAAAAATAGCGGCGGCGATACGTTTGTTACCGTCAGTGAACGAGTGGTTTTTAACAATAAAATACAACAGATTGGCGGCTTTTTCTTCGATACTGGGATAAAGTTCGGCTTCGCCAAAAGTTTGGTAAATCGTCGCTAATGAGCCTTTAAAAGAATCGTCTTTTTCATTACCAAACAGACTACCCAGATTTTCTTTATCACGCCAAAGTCGTATTTGTCCAATGGCTTCTTCGTAATTGATTTTAGGATGCGCTAAAACCTGTGTGCCTTCAATTTGTAAACGTTGGTGGTCGTAATCGTCCAACACCGTTAAGGCATGGCTGTATTTTTCCAGTATCGACAAGATGCCTTGCGCTTCGCTGCCTGATAGCTCTTTGTTGTGAAGCAAGCGGGAAGACAGAGTAATTGCCTGCCTTAAATTGGCCAGCTTATCTTTTTCTGCCTGGAGCTTCTGTTCATTAAGCGCATAGCCTTGGATCAGGTATTGTTTAAGAATATTGCTTGCCCAGATACGAAATTGGGTGCCTTTTTTGGAGTTAACACGATAGCCAATGGAGATAATCACATCTAAATTGTAGTGTTCAATTTCGCGCTTAACTTGCCGCTGACCTTCTTGGCGAACTATCCGGAAATTCCGGACAGTTGTTTCTCTAATCAGTTCACCCGCTTCAAAGACATTGAGAATGTGTTCATTAACTGTGCGAACATCTTTATCAAACAACTCCGCCATCTGTTTTTGCGATAACCAAACTGTTTCACCTTCCAGCCTAACCTCTGTCGCTATCGAACCATCCGTAGATTGATAAATAGTAATTTGTCCATTTGACTGTGTCACTATGTTTTCCTTATCAATTTGGTAAGCTTAAATAACTGGTTATTTTTCAGTAACTGTGACATTTTTCAACTGTTGAATTTCATCGTTTAACACGCACTTCGCTATTCATTAATTTAATGTTAAATTGACACATAATATTTATCTTCTTGCCATTTACATGGGTTATTTTGGATATATTCAGCGATTTTTAAATAGTCCTCTTCGTTACGAATAACATGTTCATGAAAACGTGGCTGCCAGGAAAATTTTGTATTAATTTTTCTCATTTCAAAAGTACATCGACCCTTATACCAGTTCATAAAACGAGACAAATTTTCATGCAACATTGGGTTATTACTTCCCGTAACCCCTCCAATTTTCCTGACCGTAGAGACGCGATTTATCGCGTCTGGATTGTCCGCGTTATTTGAGACGCGATAAATCGCGTCTCTACCGTCAGAAAGGGGTTTATCAATATTTATTATTCCATGCACATGATTCGGCATGACAATAAAATGGTCTAAAACGACAAATGGAAATTTTTTTTCCATTTCCAACCAATATTTATTTGCCAACTGCCCCAAATCCGACAAGTACATTTTTCCTTCTTTAAAATTGCCGAAATAACAGATTTTATTGTCCGTACAAATGGTTACAAAATAAGGGGCATTCGAGCCATAGTCCCAGTTTTTTAATCGAGCAGAAGGAATTCTATATTTGCCGTTATACCTATCAACCATAAATCCCACCGTAGAGACGCGATTTATCGCGTCTGTATTGTCGTCCCCATCTGGATTGTCAGCATTATTTGAGACGCGATAAATCGCGTCTCTACTATGTAACTATTCCGTCAAAACACCCCGAATAACGCCAACAATTTCCCTGATCGTATCATCTTCAAGAAACGGGCAAATCGGCAAGGAAAAACAATTCGCCGAAACCGCTTCGGTAACGGGCAGACTTAAGCCTGCACATTCTTCTTTAAACACATTTTGTTGATGCAAAGGTACCGGATAATAAACCGCACAGCCAATTTGCTTGTCTTGCAAGGCTTTTAAAATATCATCACGACGATCCGATAATAGGGTGTATTGATGATAAACATGCTCGCCCAAACCATCTTCATAGGGAGTAACCAGCGGTAAATCCGCCATCAGTTCTGAATACAGATGCGCAACATGTCGACGCGCCTGATTGTATTGGTCGATGCGTTTTAATTTGGCTCGCAAGATGACCGCCTGCATTTCATCAAGACGACTGTTATAACCAATCACATCATGATAATAACGCACATCTGAACCATGATTACGCAACTGCTTAATTTTTGCAGCAGTTTCATCCGAGTTGGTAACAACCAACCCGCCATCCCCGAAAGCGCCCAGGTTTTTACTGGGAAAAAAGCTGTAGCCCCCCGCATGACCTATCGCACCGGTTTGTTTGCCATTGATACGAGCGCCAAAGGACTGGCAAGCATCTTCAATCAGCTTTAAATTATTTTCCTCACAGATTTGTAAAATTTCAGTCATGTCCGCCGGTTGACCAAACAAATGCACAGGCATGATGGCTTTGGTTTTTGGGGTAATGGCTTGTTCTATAGCGAACGGTGAAATATTAAAAGTTCTGGGATCTATATCCACAAAAACAGGAATGGCACCGACATATTTAATGGCTTCGGCTGTCGCAATAAAAGTAAAGGCGGTGGTAATCACTTCATCACCGGCACCTATACCTTCGGCAATGAGTGCCAAATGCAAGGCATCAGTTCCTGAAGCCACACCAATAGCATGTTTAACGCCCAAATACTCTGCCGTTTCCTTTTCGAATGCCTGTACATTAGGACCAAGAATAAAAGAGCAGTTTTCTATTGTTTCAGCCAGTCCCCGCTCAACTTCTTCTTTGATTTCTGCGTATTGAGCTTTCAGGTTTACCATCGGTATCATGTTGTTGCCTTTTATTTATGTGTGTTTATTTATGTTTCTCAGAGTAAAAAGTAGGGCAAAAGGCTAAAGGCAAAGGGCAAAGATCAACCATTATAGAGATTAGTTTTAGCCTTGAGCCTTGCACCTTGCACCTTGCACCTTAATACTCATTTATCGCCTAATAACCGGGTAATTTGTATCGCGGTTGCCAGTGCCCTCCGTCCTGCTTCACCGGAAACCAGGGGATTTTCACCAGCTTGGATGCAGTTGACGAAATGTTTAATTTCTTCA
>CAIUYS010000174.1 GCA_903903365.1 uncultured Methylococcaceae bacterium | reverse complement strand
CAAGCCTGATAACTGCTTGCCGGATGTTGTTTGATTCTTCAAAAACCGTTTTTTCATCATCGGCCAATGCCAAGGGGTTCAAAAACAAATTGAGTGCAAAAAAGCAGGTAATTAACAGTTTATTCATAGGGCTAAAAAATATAAATCCGTCATGTTGGGTCTTATTATCCATGCGCATAGACATCAAGTTAAGACATTATTTAAGGTTTTTTAGTGGCTTCAACGGGTTGTTAATGAAAGCTTGCGTTGCACCGAAACCGATCGGCGCTCACTAAAATAGTTGAAATTATAAACGTTACGGATAAATAAAGGGCAAAAAAAAGCCCTGGTTGAGTATCAACCAGGGCTTTTAACAATCAATCTAAAAAATCAGACAGATTATTTGTTAGGTAATGCAAATACAGTAAATGCACCACCTTGTTTGGTGAAAGAACCCAAGCTTGCGTAAGCGCCGGTAGCACCCAAGCCTTCTTGTGATATTTTCACAGCTATTTTTTCCAACTCAGCTTTTTTAACAGGATCTTTTTCTGCCGCAGCCTTGGCTTGAGCTTCTTCTAGCTGTTTATTGAAATCAGTAGCGATACCGATACCTGCCCAGCCGCCAATACCGGAAAGAACGCCAACATATTGTTTGCCTTCGTAGCTCCAGGTATTAACATTGCCGATGATGCCGGAAGGTGTTTTGAATTTATACAATTCTTTACCTGTTTTAGCATCAACCGCTTTCAGATAGCCTTCCAGTGTGCCGTAGAATACAACGCCGCCTGAAGTAGCCAATGAGCCGGACCATACAGAGAACGGTTCTTTGTTTGACCAGGCAATTTTACCTGTTTTAGCGTCAAACGCAGTGAACTGACCCAGGTTACTTGTGCCATCCGGTTTTCCGGTTAAAACATCAGCGCCAGCAGGCATCATGTCCAGAGTCGCGCCCACATAAGGCTGACCGGCTGTGTAAGAAACTTCGAAAGGCTCGTAGTTCATGCACAAATGGTTACCGGAAATGTAGAACAAGCCGGTTTGTGGAGAGTAAGAAACCGGTTGTTGGTTTTTACTGCCTAACGCAGCTGGGCAAACGCCTTCAGTTTTTACGTCTTCGCCGTTTTGTTCAGTACTGAACTTGGAGACAACTTGTGGGCGACCGGTTTTCATGTCGACATGTGAGGCCCAGTTAACTGATGCATCAAATTTCTCGGCAATTAACAGCTCACCAGTTACACGATCCAAGGTATAGCCAAAACCGTTACGGTCAAAATGCACGATAGTCTTGTGCATTGCGCCTTTAACTTCTTGGTCAACCAAAACGGTTTCATTGATACCGTCAAAGTCCCACTCATCATGAGGAGTCATTTGATAGACCCATTTAACTTCACCCGTGTCAGCATCACGTGCCCACAAAGACATTGACCACTTGTTGTCGCCTGGACGTTGTACAGGGTTCCAAGTTGATGGATTGCCTGATCCGTAATAGATCAAGTTCAATTTAGGATCGTAACTGGTCCAGCCCCATGTTGTACCGCCACCGATTTTCCACTGGTCGCCTTCCCATGTTTTTAAACTGGAATTAGCGCCTACTGGAGCGACTTTGCCGTTTTCCCATGTAGTAGTTTTAGTAGGGTCAATCAGCGTGTCTTTATCGGGCCCAATGCTATAACCTTTCCATTTCAATTTACCGGTATTGATGTCATAAGCAGCCAGGAAGCCACGAACGCCAAACTCACCACCGGAAATACCGGTTAACACGGTATCTTTAACCACTAACGGTGCGTTAGTGTTGGTCATGCCCAATTTGGGATCACCGTTTTGAACACTCCAAACACGTTTGCCGGTTTTAGCGTCCAACGCGGTTAAAACAGTATTTGATTGTTGTAAGAAAATCTTGCCATCGCCGTAAGCCAAGCCACGATTAACGGTATCGCAACACATAACCGGAATGGTTACATCAGCATCTTGTGTTGGTGTAAATTCCCAGATAACAGACTGTGTTTTTTGGTTGATCGCGTAAACAGTGTTTGGAAAAGGTGTGTGGATGAAAATAACATCATCAACAACTAAGGGTCCACCTTCGTGACCACGTAAAACACCCGTAGAAAATGACCATGCAGGTTGCAGGTTTTTAACGTTGTTAACATTAATTTCATCAAGTGTGCTGTAACGAGTGCCAGCGTAATCGCCACCCCAAGTTGCCCAGTTAGCTGGATCTTTTGTTAAGGCTTCAACACCACTGTTAGCAGTTGAAATTGCTGGTGCAGCTAATAAGGCAGCCACACTGGAAGCAATCAGCCAACTTTTTAAAGGCTTCTTCATATATTTTTCTCCTGGTACCTTGTTAATTAGACAAAATACTGATTATGATTTTTTAAGACTAATATTAGTTTTTTGGATGATTTTTTTGATCCCATAAGGTCAGGAATTTTTCACTCCAAGTCACTAGATTTGCTGATTTTGCCTTAAAAGTCAAATTTTAATAGACTTAAAGTAAAAGGGCCAAAGCATAACAGCAAGTAATTGGCTTGTTTACCCATTAACATTGCGTCTAATTTGCTGCTCGCAGTTACCAACTTAACCCGGCACAATTCAAAGTCAAGCGCTGTTGTTATGTCCGGAAAACTTTGTTAAACACTAAACAACGCCGCACGCCTTAAATAACTTCTATTTGATGCCCCGAATTGTTCCAGCATAAAATTTCTCCAGCATCCTTGCTCCAGGCGGCCAGAACAAATCGCTGTGCAGGTTGGCCGTTTATTTCAAAATGATGAATGTCAGGACGGTGAGTATGCCCGTGAATCAAGCGCAAACTTTTGT
>CAIUYS010000173.1 GCA_903903365.1 uncultured Methylococcaceae bacterium | reverse complement strand
CAATGACTTCTGGGGGGGCTTTATCAATAAAGGTGGGGTTGCTTAACTTGCCTTCAATTCTGGGCAGGTCGTTTTTAATCTTTTGTATTTCTTTTTCCAATCGCGCCAGTTCAGCCTCTTTGTCTATCAGACCGGCCATGGGGATCAAAATTTTCAACTCACCGACCAAAGCAATCGCAGATTCCGGGGTTATCTCATCGCTATTTAACCAGGTTATAGACTCCAAGCGACCCAGTCTTTTTAAATAAGCGGAGCTGTTGCTTAAGTAATCCTGGTCAGTCACTGAGCCATTTTGTAGCAATACGGGCAAAGGCTTGCCGGGGGCAATATTCATTTCACCACGAATACGGCGAACCCCTAAAATAAAGCTCATGACCCAGTTGATTTCAGCGACCGCATTGTTATCAATCCGCGCTTCATCCGCGACCGGATAAGGTTGTAGCATGATTGATTCAGCGTTAATCCCTGCTAACGGTGCCACACGTTGCCAGATTTCTTCGGTGATATACGGCATGATGGGATGCGCCAAGCGTAAGATGGACTCCAAAACGGTCAGCAGCGTTTTACGGGTGCCGCGTTGAAGCGCCGCATCATCGGATTGCAGCGATATTTTTGCCAGTTCCAGATACCAGTCGCAGTATTCATTCCAGGTAAATTCATAAATCGCTTGCGCTGCCAAGTCAAAACGATAATTATCAATCGCATTGCTGGTGACCGCTGTTACTTGATTTAGTCTTGAAATAATCCAGCGATCAACTTGCGTGTAAGTGCATGGTGCATCAGATAAGCCGTTATCCTGTTCTTCGGTATTCATCAACACGAAACGTGCGGCATTCCAAAGTTTATTGCAAAAGTTGCGATAGCCTTCAGTCCGGGCCAAGTCAAAACGAATATCCCGTCCTGTAGATGCCAAAGAGGCAAAGGTAAAACGCAAGGCATCGGTGCCATAAGACTGAATGCCATCCGGAAAATGCTTGCGAGTATCTTGTTCGATCTTTTTGGCCAAATGAGGTTGCATCATGCCTGAAATGCGTTTTGCTACCAACGTTTCCAGTTCTATACCATCGATGATGTCAATCGGGTCAAGGACGTTGCCTTTGGATTTGGACATTTTTTGGCCTTCCGCATCACGCACCAAACCGTGTATGTAGACTTCTTTAAACGGCACGCCACCCTGGAATTTTAAGCCCATCATAATCATCCGCGCCACCCAGAAGAAAATAATGTCAAAACCCGTTACCAATACACTGGTTGGGTAATGTTTAGCCAATTCTTCGGTATTTTCCGGCCAGCCCAGTGTAGAAAACGGCCATAAGGCAGAGGAAAACCAGGTATCCAGCACATCTTCATCTTGTCTAAGCGCATAGTCCGCCGATAGATTGTGTTTGTCGCGAATGTCCTGCTCAGAGTTACCGACGTAAATATTGCCCAGTTCGTCATACCAAGCCGGGATACGATGGCCCCACCAGATTTGCCGAGAAATACACCAGTCCTGAATATTGCGCATCCAGTCAAAATAGGTGTTTTTCCAGTTGTCAGGCACAAACTTGATGTCGCCGTTTTCAACCGCCGCAATCGCAGGTTCCGCCAACGGTCCAACCTTAACGTACCACTGATCCGTTAATAAGGGTTCGATAACACTGTTGGTACGGTCGCCTCGCGGCACCATCAATTTATGGTCAGCGATTTTTTCCAGCAAACCGAGTGCTTCCAGATCAGCAACCATGACTTTACGGGCTTCAAAACGATCAAGGCCACAATATTTTTGCGGAATCAGGTCATTTTCATCCTCGGCATTACTGCGTATTGCGGCATCAACGGTAAACAGGTTAATCAAACCGCCATGCGGTAAATCCTGAATAACGGAGGTATGACGGTGACGGGTCCACACTTCATAATCATTAAAATCATGGGCGGGTGTAATCTTGACGCAACCGGTGCCAAATTCAGGATCAACATATTCATCGGCAATAATCGGAATCCGTCGACCGGTAAATGGCAGTTCCACAAATTCGCCCAGTAAATGTTTGTAACGGTCATCGTTGGGATGTATCGCTACTGCTGCATCGCCCAGCAGGGTTTCAGGACGGGTGGTTGCAACCACCAAATGGCCTTGGCCATTCGACAAGGGATAACGCAGATGCCACATAAAACCGTTTTCTTCTTCAGAAAGCACTTCCAAATCCGATACAGCGGTATGCAAAACAGGGTCCCAGTTGACCAGGCGCTTGCCGCGATAAATCAAGCCTTCTTCATAAAGTTGTATAAATACCGCCTGCACCGCGTCAGACATACCTTCATCCATGGTAAAGCGCTCTCTGTGCCAATCAAGGGAAGAGCCCATACGTCGCAGTTGACGAGTAATGGTACCGCCGGATTCTTCTTTCCACTGCCAGACTTTTTCAAGAAATTTTTCGCGCCCCAAATCATGGCGGGTTTTACCTTCAGCATTGCATAGCCGTTCGACGACCATTTGCGTAGCAATACCTGCATGGTCAGTACCCGGTTGCCACAAGGTGCTGTAGCCTTTCATGCGATGATAGCGGGTGAGGGCATCCATAATTGTATCCTGAAACGCATGTCCCATGTGTAAGCTGCCGGTAACATTGGGCGGTGGAATCATGATGCAATAAGATTCACCCTCTGATTTGGCGGCAAAATAGCCTTTTTCTTCCCAGGTTTGATACCAGCGTTGTTCAATCGAATGCGGTGCGTATGTTTTTTCCATTTAGGGGGTTTTATGTGTTCGTGAAAGATGAAGTATTTTAACAGGATTAAGGTCAGGAATCAGGCTGGTGGATTTGAATGTGTGATGAGCCCATAAAAATCACGAAAAAATAAGCATAGTGTTTAGTAATCCGGATCTTCATTTTCCATGCCCCTCATTGCAGAGGTTATAGAAAAAGCATTTTCTTCTTTCTCGGTTTTAAATTTAAGGTATTCCACAAAATCAAGGACTTCTATCTGTTTTGATTCGGGCAATAAAGCAACGGCTATTAATATTTTTTCTGATAAATTCATGATGGTCTCCGGTTAATTTGATATTACAGTATTGAAGGGGCCAATACTTAATTCCAATATCAGACATATTCATCAGGGAGTTGATTCCTAAGATAACTCACTATGAGAACCTGTCCTGTCTAAAGTGGTAATAGTAAACCCCGTGAAAGCTTATCCCCAGGCAGCTAAAATTTTCCGCATATTTTGCCACGGCATACGAGCGAATTCGCTGTTCAGTGCGTTGCTTAACAGTAGCGGCAATTTTAACTCCGCCAGAGCGTTGATCAAAGCCCCATGCATTCATGATTTACATCTACGTTTTAACTTTTTGTTGATTGACTTTAACGTCCGATTTTATGAGTCGTTATAGCGATACCGGACTGCTGATAGTGCCGATAGCGATTTCTGCCCAGCTCTTTGGTGGCTTCGCTATTATCCAGTATCTCAAGAATGCGCTCAATTTTATCGACTTGTTTGGGGCAATACGAAGACAGGTTAATGACAGTTTTTTGCCAGAGCTCAGGCACATCCAGTGAGCCAATCAAAATAACTTTTTCAAGGGCGGGCAGTTCGCCTGTATAAATTTGGTGCGGAATAAAACTGCCTGCCCTGAAAGTCCAGAGCAGGTCGTCTATTTTTTGGCTTTGTTCTGCATTGTCAGTTAGCACATAGCAAAAACAACCGCTACGATAGGCTTTCTCGATGAGTTTGCAGGCAAATTCATAACGTTCCTGTGTCGATTCTGACGGCAGGACATAAAAGCTGACTTCAGCCATGCGCCCGATTTATCAGATATTGACTTAATAAGGGAACCGGACGACCGGTCGCGCCTTTATTTTGGCCGGTGCGCCATGCCGTACCGGCAATATCAAGATGCGCCCAATGAAAGTTTTCGGCAAATTGTGACAGAAAACAGGCCGCAGTAATGGTACCGGCATCTTTACCACCCACATTAGCCAGGTCGGCAAAATTGGATTTAAGTTGCTCCTGATATTCTTCCCACAACGGCAAACGCCACAGGCTATCGGTGGCGGTTTTACTGGCTGCCAGCAAGTCATTGCATAACGCGTCATTATTGCCAAGCAAGCCGCTGGGCACACGACCCAAGGCCACCAGGCAAGCGCCGGTTAAGGTTGCCATGTCGATTACAACATCGGGGTTGAATCTTTCTGCATAGGTTAAGGTGTCACAAAGCAGCAGGCGGCCTTCTGCATCCGTGTTTAACACTTCAATGGTTTTGCCGGACATGCTGGTTAAAATATCACCCGGTTTATTGGCGTCACCGTCCGGCATGTTTTCCGATGAAGGAATCAGGCCGATAATATTCAGTGGCAACTGCATTTGCGCTGCGGCCAGCAGGGTTCCCAGAACCGTTGCTCCGCCACACATGTCGTATTTCATCTCATCCATGCCGGGCGCTTGTTTTAAGGAAATTCCACCGGCATCAAAGGTAAGGCCTTTGCCGATTAAGACGATAGGCTTGCCGTTTTTTTCACCGCCACGATAATCCAGGGTGATTAATTTAGCGGGTTGGCGGCTACCGCGTGAAACCGATAATAAAGCGCCCATGCCCAGCTTTTCCATGTCGGCTTCTTCAAGGATGCTGATGTCAAGACTGGGGTATTGTTTGCCCAGTTCCAGCGCTTGTTCGGCAAGATAAGCGGGTGTGCAGATATTACCGGGTAAATCGCTTAATAGTTTGGTCAGGTTGATGCCGTCGGCAATGGCTTTGCCTTGAATCAGGCCTGTTTGGGCAAGCGCCTGTTCTGTTTCTGGCGCGGTAATGCTGATTTTTTCAACTTTACTGTCCGTTTCTTTATTCGATTTGTAGGCCGTAAATTGATAAACCGCATCGCTAAATACTTCGATGATTTGGCGGGTTTTCCATTGCCTGTCAGCGCCAATAACGTCAGCGTCTGCCAAGCTACAGGCAACAGATTTTATTGAGGTTTTTTTCAGGCTGTTAATAGCGGCAAGCAGCGCTTTTTTGTAATTTTTACCTGATAAAGGCTTGTTTTCGCCCAGTCCGACCAACAAAATACGCTCAATAGTGCTATCCGGTATGGCATTTATTAATACGGTTTCGCCATTTTTGCCACTAATGTCACCACGGCCCAGTATTTTACTAATTAGTCCTTGGGTACTTTCGTTGATTGAGCTTGCTGACGCACTGAGCTGCTGATCTTGGTAAATACCCACAATAAGACAATCACATTGCAAGGTTTCTAATGGTGCGGTTTCTATAGCATAATCCATAACTTAACTCATAATAGTTGCTGATTAAAAATCTTATCGTGACAGGGCAGGGAAGTTCGTCCTATCAAGATGAGCTGTTAACGCAAGATTATACAACCAATAGCGGTGCTAAACAGCTACAGTGGCTTGTTTAGCGTGAATTAATCAGAAAGGGCAGGGCGCAATGGCTTGGTTTTTGGCAGGTTTTGAGGGTGTTGGCTTGT
>CAIUYS010000172.1 GCA_903903365.1 uncultured Methylococcaceae bacterium | reverse complement strand
GATGCATCTTCTGAAGATGAGGTAGACTTAGACGATGATGCTGATTCAGACGATAGCGCAGATGACGATGACGAAGAATAAGATTTACTCGTAGCCAAGATCCAGTGTCGCGAATAAAAGTAGTGTGGGCAGTGTTTTTCTGCCCATCTTTTTATCAGGATTTCAGTTGTAAATGGTGGGTAAAAAAGTGCTGCCCTTACGCGTGAACGACTAAATTATGTCCATTTTATAACTTTAACCAAGAGAAAAATTATGTCCAGAGTTTATAACTTTAGTGCGGGGCCGTCAGTATCCCCTGAATCGGTATTGCAGCAAGCACAGCAAGAGTTGTTGGAATGGCGAGATAGTGGAATGTCTGTGATGGAAATGAGTCATCGCGGCAAGCACTTCTCGATTATTGCCGAAGAATTGGAAAGTGATTTAAGAAGCCTGATGGCTGTTCCCGAAAATTATAAGGTGTTGTTTTTGCAAGGCGGTGCGTCAGCGCAGTTTTCATTAATACCACAAAATATTTTGAAGGATAAAACTAAAGCTTGTTATCTGAACACCGGTGCATGGTCTGAAAAAGCCATTAAAGATGCCCAAAATTATTGTGATGTCGTAGTGAGTGCCAGTTCCGAAGATACCCGATTTACCAGTATTCCCGAGGCATCAACTTGGCTTTTGGACGAGCAGGCGGCTTATCTGCACTATACCTCGAATGAAACCATTCATGGCGTAGAATTTCAAAATACTCCAGATTCCAATGGGTTGCCACTGGTGTCGGATATGTCATCCAATATTTTATCGCGTAAAATTGATGTCAGTCAGTATGGTTTGATTTATGCGGGAACTCAAAAAAATATGGGGCCTGCCGGTGTTACCGTGGTTATTGTCAGGGATGATTTAATAGGCCATGCCGGCAAAACAACGCCCCCGGTATTTAATTATGCCGAGCAGGCAAAAAACCAATCCATGCTCAATACGCCGGCAACCTACAGTTGGTATCTGGTGGGTTTGGTGCTTAAGTGGTTAAAAGCGCAAGGTGGTGTTGAGGCCATTGAACAAATTAATATCGCCAAAGCGGCAAAGCTGTATCAAGCCATTGATCAATCAACTTTGTATTCAAATCCGGTAGCTATTCCGTTTCGTTCACGCATGAATGTTCCTTTTATTCTGGGCGACGCAAGCTTGGACAAGCCTTTTCTTGCGGCAGCGGAAGCGAATGGACTGTTTGAATTAAAAGGCCATCGTTCTGTGGGTGGTATGCGAGCCAGTATTTACAATGCCATGCCGGAAGCGGGTGTCTTGGCCTTGATTGATTTTATGGCTGAATTTGAACGTACCCATTAATCGAAACCTATCAACACAGAGCAGCGTAATGTCATCAATCACTCCCCTTTCTGATTTAAGAGACAAAATTGATGCAATCGATGAGCAGATTCTGCAATTGATTAATCAGCGTGCGTCTTGTGCGGTTGAAGTTGCCAAAACCAAAAGTGCTCAGGGCGAGCAAGGTACTTTTTATCGGCCGGACAGAGAAGCATTGGTTTTAAGGCGAATTATAGACTTAAATCAAGGTCCGTTGACTGATGACACCGCTGCCCGTTTTTTTAGAGAGATAATGTCGGCTTGTTTAGCGTTGGAAAAGCCAATGGATATTGCTTTTTTAGGGCCTGAGGGTACATTTACCCAGCAAGCGGCCTATAAGCACTTTGGACATGCGGTTAAAACCATTCCGGTTGCCACCATAAACGAGATATTTAATGCGGTAGAATGCGGTCATTGCGAGTTTGGCGTGGTTCCCGTTGAAAACTCTACCGAAGGTATTATTAGCCATACCTTGGATCGGTTTTTAACCTCACCACTGAAAGTTTGCGGTGAAGTTGAAATCAGGGTGCATCAAAACCTGATGGGGAACGTAACCCATCTTGCTGAAATCACTGAAGTGTTTTCGCATCAGCAATCTCTGGCCCAATGTCGTCAATGGTTGGAAAATCATTTGCCACAGGCGAAACTGACGGCGGTTAATAGTAATGCCGAGGCGGCACGTCTGGCGACAATCAATAAACATACCGCAGCGATTGCGGGTGTTGTTGCCGCTGAAATTTATAATCTAAAGATTATTGAAACAAGTATTGAGGACGAGCCCAATAACACGACCCGGTTTATTATTATTGGCCAACAATCGCCGTCACCTACCGGCAACGATAAAACCTCGCTGGTTGTTTCTACCGGTAATCAGCCGGGCGCATTGCATAAAATCCTTGAGCCTTTCGCAAAATTTGGCATAGGGATGGTTAATATTGAATCCAGACCTTCGCGGCAGGGCTTATGGGATTATATTTTCTTTATTGATATAGAAGGGCATGGCGAAGATGAGATAGTTGCCCAGGCTTTAGAAACGGTTAAAGACAACGTTAAGATGTTCAAATTATTGGGGTCTTATCCTAAAGCCGTTTTATAACCTATTGTTACTATTTATTCTCGCTGCGGTACTAGTAAAATATTTTTAGTTAAAATTCATGAATAACACCGATAACATTTACAATCTTGCCGCAGCGGGTGTGCAGCGCCTTATTCCTTACAAGGCGGGCAAGCCGATTGAAGAACTTGAACGCGAACTGGGACTTACCCGGATTATTAAGTTGGCCTCCAATGAAAATCCTTTGGGGCCGGGGAAAAAAGCCCTGGCTGCCATTCAGGCAATTTTGCCTGCTTTGGCACTGTATCCCGATGGTAGTGGCTTTGCATTAAAACAGGCGTTAGCTGAGAAATATGGGCTCGATCCGAGCCAGATAACGCTGGGTAACGGTTCCAATGAAATTCTTGAACTGGTAGCCAGGGCGTTTTTAACGCCGGCGCGTGAGGTGGTTTTTTCACAACATGCTTTTGCTGTTTACCCTATCGTAACGCAAGCAGCAGGCGCGACTGCGGTTGTTGTTCCGGCCTTGAATTATGGTCACGATTTGGATGCCATGCTCCAGGCAGTCAATGAAAAAACACGTTTGGTATTTATCGCTAATCCCAATAATCCAACGGGTACTTTGCTAAGTCAAGCGAGTTTGGAACACTTCATTGGTGCTTTGCCTGATACCTGTTTATGTGTGCTTGACGAGGCCTATTTTGAATTTGTTAGCCACGTTGAATTGGTTAACTCGATTGATTGGTTGAAAAAATTCCCTAATTTATTAATTACAAGAACTTTTTCCAAAGCTTATGGGCTGGCCGGATTGCGGGTCGGTTATGGTTTCTCCAGCCCACAGCTTGCCGATATTCTTAATCGGGTGCGTCAGCCTTTTAATAATAATATGCTGGCGTTGGCCGCAGCAGAAGCGGCATTGTCTGATGATGAATATCTGCAACAGACTATTGCCGTGAATGAGCAAGGGATGAAACAATTAACGGATGGCTTTAAAAATATGGGTCTGGAATGGATTCCGTCAGCGGGAAATTTTGTATTGGTCGATTTAAAGCAAGCAGGGCAGCCTGTTTATGAGGCCTTGCTACGCAAGGGCGTTATTGTCAGACCCGTCGGTAATTATGAATTGCCTAATCATTTGCGTATCAGCATCGGCACGGCATCAGAAAATCAATTGTTTCTCCAGGCGTTAACGGCTACGTTGGCTGATGTTTGACCGGCTTTGTATTGTCGGTGTTGGCTTAATTGGCGGTTCAGTTGCTCGTGCGGCCAGACATTACGGGTTAAGCAAAAGCATTGTCGGCTATGGCCGTCCAGAGGATTTGCAAAATTTGGAGACGGCAAAACGGCTGGGTGTTATTGATGACTATTATTTGCAGATAGAGCAAGCTTTGCACGGTGCGGATTGTGTTGTGATAGCTACGCCGGTTGCGTCTATTGAAAGCATTTTTGAATTGCTTAAACCGTTTTGGACGGAACACGCTATTTATACCGATGTAGGTAGCACCAAGGGGAGTGTGGTTTCAGCGGCACAGCGGGTTTTTGGCACAGTGCCTGATAATTTGGTGCCTGCGCATCCCATTGCAGGAGCCGAGCAGAGTGGTGTGGACGCCTCTGTCGTTGATTTGTTTGTGAACAAACGCCTCATTATTACGCCGCTAGCTCATACCCGGACAGAAGCCTTGCATAAAATCCAAGGTTTCTGGGAGCGCTGCGGATCTGTGGTATCAATGATGGATGTCAATCATCATGATGCGGTGTTGGCGGCTACCAGTCATTTACCCCATATTCTGGCTTTTGCTTTAGTGGATATGCTGGGTCATAAAGATGAGCAAAGTGAAATCTTTAAATATGCGGCAGGTGGCTTTAGAGATTTTACCAGGATTGCATCCAGCGATCCGACCATGTGGCGGGATATTTGTTCGGCCAATAAAAATGAAATAATCCCGTTGCTTGAACGCACAAGGGAACAACTGGATAAAATACAACGCTTGCTTGAAAATGATGATAGCCAGCAGCTTTTAACCCTTTTTGCGTATGCCAACACTGCAAGGCAGCGCTTTCTTAATCAGTTTGAAGGAAATATGTCAAAATCAATTACATTTGAAGTGCAACCAGGTGGCGTGTTACAGGGTGAAGCGCGAGTGCCGGGTGATAAATCAATGTCACATCGTTCTGTTATGTTAGGCTCCCTGGCTGATGGCATTACTCATGTTAAAGGCTTTCTTGAAGCCGAAGATGCCCTGGCAACATTGCAGGCATTTCGTGACATGGGTGTGGAAATTGAAGGGCCGGTTAATGGTTGTTTAACTATTCATGGCGTTGGCAAACAGGGTTTAAAAGCACCTAAAAATGAGTTATATCTGGGTAACTCGGGTACTTCCATGCGCTTGTTGAGCGGATTATTGGCGGGACAGTTATTTAATTCCGTACTGACTGGCGATAAGTCTTTGTCCGGTAGACCCATGAAGCGGGTCACTGAGCCATTAGCGTTGATGGGGGCCGATATAAAAGCCACGGAAAAAGGCACGGCACCGCTCTATATTACCGGCAAAGCAGGCCAATTGAAGGGTATCGATTACGTGATGCCCATGGCAAGCGCACAAGTAAAATCCTGTTTGTTGTTGGCAGGCATGTATGCCGAAGGTGAAACCAGTGTTACCGAGCCTGCGCCGACACGTGACCATACTGAACGCATGTTGTCAGGATTTTCATACCCGGTTAAGAAGCAGGGCAGTAAAGCCGGTATTACTGCTGAAGGTCATTTGACGGCGACGGATATTGATGTGCCCAGCGATATTTCCTCGGCTGCTTTCTTTTTAGTCGGTGCCTCCATTGCACCGGGTTCTGATTTATTGTTAAAGCATGTCGGTATTAATCCTACCCGCACCGGTGTTATCGATATTCTTAGGTTGATGGGGGCGAACATTGAAGTGCTTAATGAGCGTATCGTGGGTGGTGAACCGGTTGCTGATTTGCATGTAGTTTACAGTCCTTTAAAAGGCATCGATATACCTGAGCATTTAGTACCCTTGGCAATTGACGAATTTCCGGTATTGTTTGTTGCCGCCGCCTGTGCGCAAGGGCAAACCCGTTTAAGCGGTGCAGAAGAACTTAGAGTTAAGGAATCAGACCGTATTCAGGTTATGGCTGACGGCTTGCAATTATTGGGTGTCGATGCACAGCCAACTGCGGATGGCATGATTATTCATGGCGGTTCAATAGGTGGCGGAGTGGTGACATCACATGGCGATCATCGCATTGCCATGTCTTTTTCGATTGCCGGATTGCGGGCCAATGCGCCCATTACCATTCTGGATTGCGCTAATGTGAATACCTCTTTTCCCGAGTTTAAAGACTTGGTGAAACGTTTGGGATTGGCTTTGGTTTGTACGGAGTCATGATGCATATCCCTGTTTTAACAATTGATGGCCCGAGTGGCGCTGGCAAAGGGACAGTCAGTCGATTGGCAGCAAAAAAACTGGGTTGGAATTATCTGGACAGTGGTTCTATTTATCGATCATTGGCTATTGCGTTGCAAAAGACCTCTGTTGATTTTGAAAATGTCAGTGAGATTGTTAAAGTAGCGCAAGCGATGACGTTAGAGTTTGACTGTGGTGATGAATTAATCGTCAAGCTTGATGGCGAGGACATTACCAGTCAATTAGGGTTTGAAAGTACGGGGAGTATCGCTTCACAGATTGCCGCACTGCCGGACGTAAGGCGGGTATTATTGCAGAAGCAGCGAGATTTCAGGCAGGCGCCTGGACTGGTTGCAGATGGCCGTGATATGGGGACTGTCGTTTTTCCGGATGCTGATAATAAAGTTTTTTTAACGGCCAGTGCTGCAAAAAGGGCTGAAAGAAGATATAAACAGTTGATGGAAAAAGAAATAGATGCTAACCTTGCACAAATAACCAATGAGATAGACGTGCGTGATCGCCGCGATAGGGAGCGTGAAACCGCTCCATTAGCAATGGCAAGTGATGCACTTTATATTGATTCTTCAGACATGACGATAGATGCCGTGATTGAAGAAGTTTTGAATTTAATCCGTTAAGGGTTTTTGTCTGGCCTCACTTAATTGTAAGTGTGGTTTTTTTTAACTTTGATAAAGAAAAGGTTTGTTCGAGTTTCGACAAACTTGGGAAATAATAAAATGAGCGAAAGCTTTGCTGCATTACTCGAAGAAAGTTTAACCAGAACCAAAATGAGTCCTGGTGCCATGTTGATGGGTACAGTAATTGATATCGAAAATGATATGGTTATTGTCAGTACACATTCTAAATCAGAAGGCGTCATTCCTAAATGGCAGTTTCTAAACAACGATGGCGAATTAGAAGTTGCAATTGGCGATGAAGTCGAAGTTGCACTTGATTTATTTGAAGACGGTTTAGGCGCTACACTTCTTTCCCGAGATAAAGCGAAGAAAAACAAAGCCTGGTCCGAACTCGAAACTGCTTTTGATAAAGAAGCAACCATTATCGGTCGTATTACCGGTAAAGTTCGCGGTGGATTTACAGTGTCGGTTGGAGCGTTACGCGCCTTCTTGCCTGGTTCATTGGTTGACGTTCGCCCAATCAGAGATACGACTTTCCTGGAAAATCGTGATCTGGAATTTAAAGTTATCAAAATCGACCAAAAACGTAATAACGTTGTTCTGTCACGTCGCGCAGTTGTAGAAAAAGAATACAGTGCAGAAAGAGAAGAATTACTGAAAACACTGGAAGAAGGCGCAGTGGTTACCGGTGTTGTTAAAAATCTGACTGATTATGGCGCATTCATTGATTTGGGTGGAATTGATGGTCTGTTACATATTACTGATATGGCATGGCGTCGTGTACGTCATCCGTCTGAGTGTGTTGAAATCGGTCAGGAAATTAAAGTTAAAGTCCTGAAATACGACAAAGACAAAAATCGTGTATCTTTGGGCATGAAACAAATGGGTGAAGATCCATGGCAAAACATTGCTCGTCGTTACCCCGCCGGCACACGCGTATTTGGTAAAGTAAACAATTTAACTGATTACGGTTGTTTTGTTGAAATTGAAGAAGGCGTTGAAGGTTTGGTTCACGTTTCTGAAATGGACTGGACCAACAAAAACGTTAACCCATCCAAGCTTGTACAGTTAGGTGATGACGTTGAAGTCATGGTTTTGGAAATCGATGAAGAACGTCGTCGTATTTCTTTAGGCATGAAGCAGTGCAAAACCAATCCATGGGATGAGTTTGCAGCAACGCACAACAAAGGCGATAAAATATCAGGAAAAATCAAATCAATTACTGATTTTGGTATTTTCATTGGTCTTGACGGCGGTATTGATGGTCTGGTTCACATGTCTGATATTTCATGGGCAGATGACAACGAAGCATCAGTTCGCGAGTTCAAAAAAGGCGATGAATTGGAAACTGTTATTTTAGCGGTTGACTCCGAACGTGAACGTATTTCGTTAGGTATCAAACA
The DNA here is from genome assembly GCA_903903365.1 of uncultured Methylococcaceae bacterium. Lineage (GTDB taxonomy): Bacteria > Pseudomonadota > Gammaproteobacteria > Methylococcales > Methylomonadaceae > Methylobacter_C. The sequence goes on along the minus strand of CAIUYS010000172.1, from coordinate 7,211 downwards.
ACTTGAACAAGACCCGTTCCAAAACTTTTTGGCAACCCATGAAAAAGGTAGCTTGGTAAAAGGAACTATCAAGGAAGTTGATGCTAAAGGTGCAGTTATTACTTTAGCGGATAATGTCGAAGGTTATTTACGTGCTTCTGAAATTCAACGTGACCGTGTTGAAGATGCACGCACATTGCTTAAAGAAGGCGATACTCTTGAAGCCAAGTTTATCGGCGTAGACAAGAAAAGCAAGTCAATTTCTCTGTCAATTAAAGCGAAAGATCAAGACGAAGAAACACATTCTATTAAAGATCATTCCCAACATTCTCAGCAATCAGTAGGTACGCCAACTATGGCTGACTTATTTAAGCAGTTGGAAAAATAAGGACTTTAGAAGAGGATCTGTGATGACACAGATCCTCGCTTTTTCTTTTTCACAGGATTGAATGTGACAAAATCAGAACTAATTGAAGCACTTGCTGGCAAACAACCGCATCTGGCACTGAAAGATGTAGAGATGGCAGTTAAATGCATCATTGAAAAAATGAACCAGGCATTATCTTCTGGAAAAAGAATTGAGATTAGAGGTTTTGGCAGTTTTTCATTACACAAGCGCCCTCCACGTATGGGTCGCAATCCAAAAACGGGTGAATCTGTCGCATTGGCTGAAAAGCATGTTCCACATTTTAAACCCGGTAAAGAGTTACGTGATCGAGTCGATGCCGCTAGTCAAAATTACGAAATAATAGACTAAAGACTAATTAACGCAACAATAAGTTGATAGATAACAGGTTTCATCATCACCTGTGAATCTTGTTATTGCGTTGATTTTTTAGTATTAGTTTTTATTGTTCTTCAACTTATTTTATACACCCCCGCACGTCCATACTTACCTAAACGCTAGCACCTGTTATTCAATTTTACGGGTAGTTCGGTTGATTTTATGTTTCAAAATCATCACTAAAAGCCAACCTGGCTTGGTTAATAAAAATATCCTCCCCTCAGATATATCCTGGTAATCCAATTAATACTCACTTTCCATTCTTGCGCCTGTGTTACTGTTTGCTCAGCATCAATAGAGTGCTATTTTTTTGGCAAGTCATATTTTATTAATTTTATTGACGTCTTGTTTTGTTTGGGCTTAATTGTATGATATATTCATTCTTAAATGAGAATGATTATTGATTCCTGGGTTTTTGGATCTTTAACAGCACTTTATTATCAAGGCTAAATTTATGGCGACAAGCTTAAAAAATCTTCATGTAGGTGACTTGGGAAAGATAGTTGGCTTTGAACAAGCCGGTAAGCCCTATAGAAAAAGGTTACTGGCCATGGGCTTGACACCGGGAACTGAATTCAGTATTACCCGATTTGCACCCATGGGTGATCCTGTTGAAATTAAATTGCGTGGATTTTCGTTAACTTTGCGTAAAGACGAAGCGGGAATATTGTTGATAGAGAAGCTGTGATGAAAACTGATTTTACGGTTGGTGTGGTTGGCAACCCTAATTGTGGTAAAACAACCCTTTTTAATGTACTCACTGGCTCCAGGCAGCACGTAGGCAACTGGCCGGGCGTAACCGTTGAAAAAAAAACCGGTGAATATTCTCATGCCAATAAACTGATTGAATTAGTTGATTTGCCAGGAACCTATTCGTTAGAAGCAGCTGATGATCAGGTTTCTTTGGATGAGAAAGTGGCAAGGGATTACGTTGCGTCCAGGGAAGCCGACTTAATCATCAATATTATCGATGCCTCTAATATAGAGCGAAACCTGTATTTAACGTCGCAACTTATTGAAATGCGGGTGCCTATGATATTGGTGCTCAATATGATGGATGCGGTTAAGCAGCGAGGTATTAAAATTGACTGTGATTTTTTGGCAGAGCAGTTAGGCTGTCCGGTTATTCCTATTGCAGCCTCTACCAAAGAAGGTATCGCTACCTTAAAATCTCAAATTAACAAAGCCGCCATTACCAAGCCGATTCCATCGGTAAGCATCAGTTATGCGCCCGCATTAGAACACGCTATCGACGCTATTTCCCCTGAATTGATTGACAGCGCCATTCAACACCAGTGTGATTTGCGTTGGCTGGCCGTTAGATTATTAGAAGACGATACCCTAGCCAAACAGTTTGCCGGAACCGCGTTGATGTCAACAGTTACCCAATTACAGCGTGGTGTAGAACTTGAAACAGACGATGAAATAGATATTCTTGCAGCGGACGCTCGTTATGGGTTTGTTAATAACCTGATTCAGGGTGCCGTTTGCAGGCTTAATGAAGTGAGTCGACATACTACAGAAAAAATAGACCATATCGTTTTGAACCGGTATTTAGGAATCCCCGTGTTTTTGTTGGTTATGTACGCGATGTTTATGTTTACCATTAATATCGGGAGTGCTTTTGTAGATTTTTTTGACCAATCGGTAGGTGCGTTATTGGTTGATGGTTTAAGTCAGGTACTGACCGATTTGGATTTTCCGCAATGGCTGATTGTTCTGATTACCAAGGGTGCCGGAGGTGGTATTCAGGTTGTCGCTACTTTTATACCAATTATTGGCTTTTTATTTATGTTTTTGTCGGCTCTGGAGGATTCAGGTTACATGGCCAGAGCGGCTTTTGTTATGGATCGATTCATGCGCATGATTGGCTTGCCAGGCAAGTCGTTTGTTCCGATGATAGTTGGTTTTGGTTGTAATGTGCCTGCCATCATGGCGACCCGAACGCTTGAAAATCAACGTGACAGGATTTTGACCAATCTGATGAATCCGTTTATGTCTTGTGGCGCCAGATTACCTGTTTATGCTTTATTTGCAGCGGCATTTTTTCCTGTGGGTGGGCAGAATCTGGTTTTTGGCTTGTATTTATTGGGCATTGCTGTGGCCGTATTAACAGGCTTAATTATGCGTCACACGCTATTTAAAGGTGAGTCTGCGCCCTTTATTATGGAGCTGCCTGCCTACCATTTGCCGACCTTGCGCGGAGTTTTTATCAGAACCTGGGATCGGCTCAAATCATTTTTGCTCAATGCCGGGAAGGTGATTATACCTATGGTGTTGGTTTTAAACTTTCTTAATGCGCTGGGTACGGATGGCAGTTTTGGTCAGGAAAACAGCAATAAATCAGTGCTAAGTGAAATTGGGCGAGGCTTAACTCCGGTTTTTAAACCCATGGGTATAGAAAAAGACAACTGGCCTGCAACCGTCGGTATTTTTACCGGGGTATTAGCTAAAGAGGCCGTTGTTGGTACGCTCGATGCCTTATATAGCCAGCTTGGAGCCACTTCTGAAGTGCTGTCAGATAAAGCGCCATTTAATCTTGGAGAGGCGTTAATGGCCGCTTGCGCAACCGTACCGGAAAACTTAAGCGCAATTGCCGATAATATTTTAGATCCCTTAGGCTTAAATATAGGTACAGTTAATGACATAGCTTCGGCAGCCAGTGAGCAGGACGTTAAAACCAATACTTTTTCAGCGATGCAGCATAGTTTTGATGGCAAGGCAGGCGCTTTTGCTTATCTGTTGTTTATTTTACTTTATGCGCCTTGTGTGGCAGCAACGGCAGCGATTTATAGAGAAACCAATGCGGGTTGGACTTTTTTTGTGGTGTTTTGGACTACCGGAATTGCCTACATGACAGCCACTATTTTTTATCAGGCGATGACCTATAGCCAGCATCCTGATTATTCGTTGGCTTGGATTAGCGTATTAATCAGTGTTTTTTTATTGGTTTTAGCGGGCTTGTGGCTAACCGGAAAAAATACCTTTACAAAACATGGCGGGGAATCAGTCAGTGATCTTATCTGATTTACGTGGTTATTTAAAACAGCAGCATAGAGTCGCTTTGGCTGATTTGGTCAATCATTTTAATATGGATGCGGACGCCTTGCGCGGTATGTTGGGCAAGTGGATAAGTAAAGGCAATGTGCGAAAATTGTCACGAGAGGCTTCCTGCGGAACCAGTTGCTGTAAATGCGACCCTGCCTTGACCGAGTTCTATGAATGGATGGATGAGGTGAAAGGTGAAAGGTGAAAGGTGAAAGGGGCGAAATTGAGGTGCTGTAAATTTTATTATGCAGTTTATAAAAATAAACCTTCATGCTCTTCGTGCCTTCGTGGTGAATTTTTTACAAATAGTCGATGTAAATCACCATAACCCGTTATTTTTTACGCTAAAAATAAACAAATAACAAAACGTAAGCATATCATAACGCGCTTTATGGTAGAATTACTCAATTGCCCCGATAGCTCAGCTGGATAGAGCGGTCCCCTCCTAAGGGACAGGTCGGTGGTTCGAATCCACTTTGGGGCACCACGTACAGCAATACAGATAGAATTCATTAACCTGCGTTACCGATAACGTCCACTAATCCTGTCACGATCACAAACGCCAATAGTCTTCAGAAATAGCTACAATTTAACTGTTTGCTGTTTTTAAGTTGCGTTCATAGCAAGAAATTCATTTTTTATACAGTGCTGCAAGATATAAATAAACAGCAGCCTTCAATTGAGACCCAATACATGCCATTTTCAAAACTCGGTTTATCAGATCCACTTTTACGTGCCATTGCTGATGCCGGTTACACCACACCATCACCTATTCAATTACAAGCCATTCCTGCTGTTTTAAATGGTAATGATTTGCTTGCCGCCGCTCAAACGGGTACAGGTAAAACAGCGGGCTTTGCACTGCCTATCCTGCATCGCTTATCTCAGCATTCTTACGGTGCCAACCGTCCCATCAGAGTGTTGATATTAACGCCAACCCGCGAACTTGCTGCACAAGTCGCTGAATCAGTCAATAAGTACGGTGCCCATTTACATCCTCGCTTAAAAACTGAAGTAGTGTTTGGCGGCGTAAAAATCAATCCACAGATGATGCGCTTAAGAGGCGGTGTTGATGTGCTGGTTGCCACGCCAGGTCGATTACTGGATTTGGTTAATCAAAATGCAGTCAAGCTGGATAAAGTAGAAACTCTGGTGCTAGATGAAGCAGACCGGATGTTGGATATGGGTTTTATTCGCGATATTCGTAAATTGATTGCACTACTTCCCAAAAAACGCCAAAACTTGTTGTTTTCAGCGACTTTTTCCGAAGATATACGCAAGCTAACGACAGGCTTGCTGGTCAATCCGATAAAAATCGAAGTGGCGGCTCGTAATACCGCAGCAGAAACGGTTGAGCAAATTGCTTATCTTTGCAATAAAGCCAATAAAGCCGAACTGCTTTGCCATTTGATAAAAACCAATGATTGGCAGCAAGTGTTGGTATTTACCAGTACCAAACATGGCGCTAACCGACTGACTGAAAAACTCAACAAGATTAATATAAAAGCTGCCGCCATTCATGGCAATAAAAGCCAGGGCGCAAGAACCAGCGCTTTATCCGGGTTTAAAGCCGGTGAAATCAGGGTGTTGGTCGCGACTGATGTGGCGGCGCGAGGCATTGATATTGCCTTGCTCCCGCATGTGGTCAATTATGAATTGCCCCGCGCACCCGCTGATTATGTCCATAGAATTGGCCGTACTGGCAGGGCAGGGGAAGAAGGACAAGCCATCTCATTGGTTTCTCATGATGAAGTTTCTGCCTTGCGATTGGTTGAAAAATTAATTGGTGCACAGATTAAACGCGAGCAGATTGTCGGTTTTGAGCCTGCTGATGTTGCACCCCCAATGCCACCGGAGCCTCCACGCGCTCCACGTCCACCCAGAAATTCAAGCCAGGCACGTAAGCCTTCAGGCAATTCAAGCAATAAACCTCGATCAAGAAGCAGCGTTTAAGTTGCTGAGCCACGTATCTTAAAAATGTCGTAATCCACGAAAATCAAACTAGTCACGAAAAAAAATGTGCATTACCCTGCGCCTGTTTGGTAAGAATATACATGTGCGTATTTTTTCTAAATCTTTCGTGCTTTTCGTGGATAAGCGGGTTTTTCGATCATGAACGAGATTAATCATCAAGACATGGCCAGCCTTGCTCTGCAAATTAAGCAGTGGGGGCAGGAGCTGGGCTTTCAGCAAGTCGGTATTACCAATACTGATTTATCAGATGCAGAGGCTCATCTGGAAAATTGGCTGGCGAATAATTTTCATGGCGAAATGGATTATATGCAGCGTCATGGCTTAAAGCGTAGCCGTCCTGCTTTATTACATGAAGGCACTTCTCGGGTTATTTCTGTGCGGATGGATTATCAGTCCGAGTCGACTGCCACCATGAATCAGTCTTTGGCTGATCCCACGTCTGCTTATATTTCACGCTATGCCTTGGGTCGTGATTATCACAAAATGATGCGTAATCGCTTGCAAAAGCTTGCTGATAAAATTCACGCCAACGTCTCATTATTCCCGCAACAACCGCAATTCAATTTAGGGATGCGGGCTTTTGTTGACAGTGCGCCTGTTTTGGAAAAAGCCTTGGCTGAAAAGGCGGGTTTAGGCTGGATAGGCAAGCATTCCAATTTAATCAACGGCAAAGCCGGTTCGTGGTTTTTTTTAGGCGAGATTTTTATTGATTTACCGTTGCCGGTAGATAACCCAACTACTGCTCATTGTGGCGGATGTACTGCTTGTCTTGATGTGTGCCCAACCCGGGCAATAGTTGCACCCTATCAAGTTGACGCTCGGCGTTGCGTCTCTTATTTAACCATTGAACTGCATGGATCAATTCCTGAAGAATTTAGACCGTTAATAGGTAATCGTATTTATGGTTGTGATGACTGCCAGATTATTTGTCCCTGGAATCGCTTTGCCAAACTAACGGCTGAAGCAGATTTTAATCCCCGTCAGCAACTCAATACCCAACAATTGCTGGATGTCTTTGCCTGGAGTGAAGATACTTTTTTAACAAAAACCGAAGGTTCTGCAATACGGCGGATTGGTCATGAGCGCTGGTTGAGAAACGGTGCCGTAGCGCTCGGTAATGCACCTGCATCACCGCTTATTATTGAAGCTTTAACACCGCAGCTTAAACATCAATCTGAAATGGTTAGAGAGCATGTGCAATGGGCATTGGATCAACATGCACGGAAATCTTGACGCCATTTAACAGTGCGTAATCCAATGTCGTTAAGTTAAGCCGTTCGCTGAGCGAAGTCGAAGCGATTTTGCCGGCTTCGGCTCCGCTCAGCCAACGGTTTATCTTCCAAAGAGGCGCTTAACTTAATGACATTGGTGTGTAATCCTTTGGCGAATAAGCTTAACCTCATCCGCCAAAGGTGGCTTGATTTTT